>JAKDLH010000484.1 GCA_030452945.1 Microlunatus sp.
CAGCGTGATCGACCTCGACACCAACGCAGAGCCCATCAGCGGAGATCTGGGGCTCGGCAGCACAGTGGCAACCAGCTCAGCTGGCGAACCGGGGGCAGGCTGCCAGTGGAACCGGTCGGCCGTCTCGAAGAACGCCAACCGGCACGCCTCGAACAGCCCAGCCAGCTCCAGAACCCGAGCTCGGGTGGCAGCTTCCCCCAGCGCACGGCCATCGGGTCCGGCGACCAGCACTTCCTCAGACTCCATGGCATAAGTGTCTCCCACCCGATCCGACTCAACCTGCCCGGTCCACCGGTCTCAGCCTGACGCGCCCCGCGCCCGCTGCGGAGCCGCGTCTTTGTGTGGCCTAGGCTGGGCCTTGCCGATACCTCGACAGGGCACCGGCCGACGGGTTCGTGGAGATCAAGTTCGTGGCGGTCGCCGAGTCCGCTCGAGGCGGCGGTACCGGTCGTCGGGTAGTCGACGGGCTACCCGAACGCCAGGTGCACGTCGTCTGAGGACTGCGCGGGAGAGGGCGGCGCGCTCTCCGCGTCGACCCTCGGCGTGTGGTCGGGTGATGGGTCTGCGATGGCCACCACCGCCGGATCGACGCGCATCACGGCGAAACCGGCGACAGCGCCGGCACCGAAGCCTGGTGCGAAGACCCGGACGGGCTTCGTGATGACGCCGTCGCGGACCGCGTCGTGGATGGCCAACGGGATGCTCGCCGACGACGCGTTACCGACCTTGTCGATGTTGAAGTAGAGGCGGTCCTCGGACAGCCCGGCCTGGTTCGCCAGCTGGATCACCATCGTCTTGTTGGCTTGGTGCGGGACGATGAGATCGATGCTGTCCAGCAGCGAGGCGGCCTGTCCGTCCGGGTCGGGCAGGGCCTTCAGTTCGTCGATCATCTGCCCGAGGTAGCGACCGGCCAGCGCCTTGACCTCCGGACCGTAGACGGTGATGTTGTTGTCGAACGCCGGGTTGGGCCACAAGATCGAGTTAACCTGACTCACCGGCCCGCTGGCATACGTCTGCAGATACTCAATGTCTGACGGTTGGCCCTCCGGTGCCACGCCGATGACCATGGCGGCGGCGCCGTCGCCGAAGATCATCCGGGACGGCCGGACGTTGCCGATCTTGTCCGAGAACTTCTCCACGCAGATCAGGAGGACGGGGCGCTCGACTTCCTGGAGGATGCGGGTAGCGTCCGACATGCCGTAAGGCATCCCGGCGCAGGCGGCCACGATGTCGAACGATGCGTGGGTCTGCTGGATCCCCAGCTGACCGGAGATCCATGTGGCCACCGACGGAATCAACCGGGAGCTCGTGCACGTGCAGACCAAGACTGCACCGATGTCTGCCGGTCCCCGACCTGAGTGGGCCAGTGCGCGCCGGGCCGCCTCAAGCGCGATCGCCTCCAGGCTGCTCGAGGTGTAGCGGCGCGCCTCGATCCCGGTCTTGTCGCGGATCTCGGCGGCGGCCCTCGGTGACCAGGTGTATGCCGAGGTGGGGGTCAGGGCGTGA
>JAKDLH010000159.1 GCA_030452945.1 Microlunatus sp.
ACGGGGGGCTGGGGATCTGGGGGGCGGTGGCCGGCGGTGTATTGGGCGGCTACCTGGTGGCCCGCCGCCACCAGGTCCGGTTCCCGGCTCTGCTGGACGCGGCCGCGCCCGCCCTGGCGGTGGCGCAGGCCATCGGTCGGCTCGGCAACTGGTTCAACCAAGAGCTGTTCGGCCGGCCGACCACGCTGCCGTGGGGGCTGGAGATCGACGCCGCCCACCGACCCTTGGGCTCCCAGCAGTTCGCCACCTTCCATCCGACTTTCCTCTACGAGCTGATCTGGAACCTCGGCGTAGCGGGCGTTCTCGTCTGGGCCGATCGCCGGTGGCGCCTCGGGCACGGCAAGGTGTTCGCGCTGTACGTGATGCTCTACACCGCCGGACGGTTCTGGATCGAGGCGTTAAGAATCGACGAGGTGAACCAGATCGGCGGCTTCCGGCTCAACAACTACACGTCACTGATCGTGTTCGTGGTCGCCGCGATCTGGTTCGTCTGGCTACTTCGCCACCGGCCGGGGCGCGAGCGTGTGGTCGAGGGATCAGAGCCGGTCGCGGTGGGGGCCACCGAGCAAGTGGTTGACGGTGAACCCCGGCCCGCGGACACCGACCCGGCGGAGGGTTCCGAGGACGCCCCCGAACCGACCAAGAAGTCGCCATGACGGTCAGTGACTGCTCGAACCGTGACAAACCCGCCGCTCCACACCATGGCCCCAGCCCGACACGCTGGGCGCGCATCTTTGAGCCGCGGGTTTGTCATCCCTCCGCTGCCACTGCGATACCTCCCTGGTCGGCCTGGCGATGAGCGCACCTGAACGCCGCCAGGCCCCGATGATCGGAGGCGACCGGCTTCTGGCCGGCCGGACCGCCCTGGTCACCGGTGGCAACCGCGGGCTCGGGCTCCAGATGTGCCGCGGCTTGGGTGAGGCTGGGGCACGCGTGCTGGTCAACGGGCGCGATCCTGAACGGACCGAGACCGCGGTCGCGTCTCTGGCTGCGGAGGGGATCGACGCCAAGGCGGCAGTCTTCGACGTAAACGAGGCCGGCGAGAAGCTGCTCGCCGGTTACGGCCTGATCGACATCCTGGTCAACAACGTGGGTCAGCGCGACCGCCGCGGTGTCTTCGACCTCCCGGTGCCCGACTTCCGCCGCCTGCTGGAGGTCGACCTGACCGCGGCGTACTCCCTCAGCCGGCTGGTCGCCGAGCGCCTGCTCCACGAGCGTCCGGTCACCGAGCACCGGGTCGACGACGGCGACCGGGCCGAGGTGGGATCGATCGTCAACGTCAGCTCGGTTGTCGGCGGCACCCTGGGGCACGCCGGCGACATCGGCTACGCCGCCGCCAAGGCCGGACTGGAGGGGCTGACCCGGGCGCTGGCCGCCGATCTCGGTCGTCACGGCGTCCGGGTCAACGCGGTCGCGCCGGGCCCCTTCTGCACCGAAGCCAACTCGGCGCATTTCGCCACGCCGGAGTGGCAGTCCTGGGTCTCGGAGCGGACCATGCTCGGTCGCTTCGGCCGACCGGCCGAGATCGCCGGGGCGGTCACCTTCCTGGCCGGACCGGAGTCCTCCTATGTGACCGGGCAGGTGCTGGTGGTCGACGGCGGCCTGACCAGCCGGTACTGACCAGCCGCCAAGATTGCCCTGAATATGGACAGTTTCCGCATCCGTCGCGGGTGCGCCGTACATTAATCTGAGCCGGCGTCAGCAAGACAGTGAGAGATCGATCCGGGCGTTGCCCAGCCACTGCTCGATCTGCCACCGGGTGAACTGCCACCCTCCGATTCGCCCCCATCCGATCTGTGTTCGACGACGGGAGCCCCGATGACCCGCGCTGCTGATCCCCGCTGGCCCCCGGCCGCCGCAGCGGCCGACCGCGGTCTCTACGATCCGTCGTACGAGCACGACGCCTGTGGTGTCGCCTTCGTGGCCACGCTCAGCGGCGTACCCAGCCACACCATCGTCGCTCGCGGGCTGGAGGCGCTGCGCAACCTCGATCACCGGGGCGCGACCGGGTCCGATCCCCGCACCGGCGACGGGGCCGGCATCCTGCTGCAGGTGCCGGATGCGTTCCTGCGGGCCGAGACCGCTTTCGAGCTGCCGGCCCCGGGTGCCTACGCCGTCGGCACCGCCTTCCTGCCCCAGTCCGAGACGGCGGCAGCGAGCGCCCGGGAGCGAATCGAAGCGATCGCGGCGCAGGAGTCGCTGGACGTGCTGGGCTGGCGGGTGGTGCCGGCCGACGACACGTCCCTGTCCGATCTCACCCGCTCCAACATGCCGCGGTTCGAGCAGCTCATGCTCGCCAGCCCGGACCGCATGGCCACCGGGATCGCCCTCGACCGGCTCGCCTACGCCGTCCGCCGCCGAGCCCAGCACGAAGTCGGCATCTACTTCTCGTCCTTGTCGGCCCGCACCCTGGTCTACAAGGGGATGCTCACCACCGAGCAGCTGGACCAGGTGTTCGCGGAACTGCTCGACGAGCGGATGGCCAGCGCGCTGGCCGTGGTGCATTCCCGGTTCTCCACCAACACCTTCCCGGCTTGGGAACTCGCGCACCCGTTCCGGATGATCGCGCACAACGGTGAGATCAACACCGCTCAAGGCAACCGCAACTGGATGCGGGCCCGGGAGACGCTGCTGGCCAGCGACGTCATCCCCGGTGAGCTGAACCGGCTGTTCCCGATCTGTACCCCGGACGGCTCCGACTCCGCTTCCTTCGACGAGGTCGTCGAGCTGCTGCACCTGGCCGGTCGCTCGCTGCCGCACGCGATGCTGATGATGATCCCGGAGGCGTGGGAGAACCACGAGCAGATGCCGGCGGCGCGGAAGGACTTCTACGCCTTTCACTCCTGCCTGATGGAGCCGTGGGACGGGCCAGCCGGGGTCGTGTTCACCGACGGCACCCAGATCGGCGCGGTGCTGGACCGCAACGGTCTGCGTCCGGGTCGCTACTGGGTGACCGTTGACGGCCTGGTCGTGCTGGCCTCGGAGGCCGGAGTGCTGGACCTTCCGGCCCAGAGCGTGATCGAGAAGGGCCGGCTGCAGCCGGGACGGATGTTCCTGGTCGATCTGGAGCAGCACCGGATCGTCTCCGACGAGGAGGTCAAAGACCAGCTGGCCGGCGAGGCGCCCTACGGGGAGTGGCTGTCCGCCGGCCGGATCCTGCTCACCGACCTGCCCGAGCGCGAGCACGTGGTCCACACCCACGCCTCGGTCACCCGCCGCCAGCAGGTGTTCGGCTACACCGAGGAGGAGCTGCGGATCATCCTGGCCCCGATGGCCACCGCCGGCGCGGAGCCGATCGGCTCGATGGGCACCGACACGCCGATCGCGGTTCTGAGTGAGAAGCCGCGGTTGCTGTTCGACTACTTCTCCCAGCTCTTCGCCCAGGTGACCAACCCGCCGCTGGACGCCATCCGGGAGAAGCTGGTCACCTCCCTCTACAACACCATCGGAGCCGAGCAGAACGTGCTGGCCCCCTCGCCGGCGTCCTGCCGTCGTTTGGTGCTGCCGTTCCCGGTGCTGGACAACGACGCGTTGGCCAAGATCGTCAGAATCAACCGGTACGGCGACCTGCCCGGCTACGCGACCCACATCGCTCGTGGTCTGTACCGGGTCAGTGGGGGAGCCGAGGCCCTGGCGGGCAAGCTCGACGACCTCTGCGCGGAGATCTCGGCCGCGGTCGCGGGTGGCGCACGGATCATCGTGCTGTCCGACCGGCACTCCAACGGCGAGCTGGCCCCCATCCCGTCGCTGCTACTGACCGCCGCCGTGCACCACCACCTGGTACGGGAGAAGACCCGCACCCAGGTCGGCCTGGTGGTCGAAGCCGGCGACGTCCGCGAGGTGCACCACGTCGCCGTGCTGATCGGCTACGGGGCCGCCGGGGTCAACCCGTACCTGGCGATCGAGTCGGCCGAAGACCTGGCCCGGCACGGCGTCTACACCTCCGTCGAGCCGGAGCAGGCCGTGAACGGAGTGGTCGCCGCTCTGGGCAAGGGCGTACTGAAGGTGATGTCCAAGATGGGCATCTCGACCGTCGCCTCCTACACCGGCGCTCAGATCTTCGAAGCGCTCGGGCTGTCCAAGCCGCTGGTCGACCGGTACTTCACCGGCACCACCTCCAAGCTGGGCGGGATCGGGCTCACCGAGCTGGCCGAGGAGATCCGGCAGCGCCACCTGCGGGCGTACCCGGCCGACGGCATCCCGCTGGCGCACCGGCTGCTGCCGGTCGGCGGGGAGTACCAGTGGCGTCGCGAAGGCGAGCCGCACCTGTTCGACCCGGAGACCGTGTTCCGGCTCCAGCACTCGACTCGGGCCGGTCGTTACGACATCTTCAAGCAGTACACCCAGCACGTCGACACCCAATCCGAGCGGCTGATGACCCTGCGCGGCCTGCTGAAGTTCGCCTCCGACCGCGAACCGGTACCGATCGAAGAGGTCGAGCCGGTCAGCGAGATCGTCCGGCGATTCTCCACCGGCGCGATGTCGTACGGCTCGATCAGCCTCGAGGCGCACCAGACGCTGGCCGTCGCCATGAACCGGATCGGCGGCAAGTCCAACACCGGCGAAGGCGGCGAGGACGCCGACCGGCTGTACGATCCGCAGCGGCGCAGCGCCATCAAGCAGGTGGCCTCGGGACGCTTCGGCGTGACCAGCGACTACCTGTCCAACGCCGACGATATCCAGATCAAGATGGCTCAGGGCGCCAAGCCCGGCGAGGGCGGTCAGCTGCCCGGTCAAAAGGTGTATCCGTGGGTGGCCAAGACCCGGCACTCGACTCCGGGGGTCGGCCTGATCTCTCCGCCGCCGCACCACGACATCTACTCGATCGAAGACCTCAAGCAGCTGATCCACGATCTGAAGTGCGCCAACCCGTCGGCCCGGGTACACGTCAAACTGGTGGGGGAGGTCGGGGTCGGCACGGTGGCGGCCGGGGTGTGCAAGGCCAAGGCCGACGTGGTGCTGATCTCCGGTCACGACGGCGGCACCGGCGCGGCGCCGCTGACCTCGCTCAAACACGCCGGCGGACCTTGGGAGCTCGGACTGGCCGAGACCCAGCAGACCCTGCTGCTGAACGGGCTGCGGGACCGGATCGTGGTGCAGGTCGACGGCCAGCTCAAGACCGGTCGCGACGTGGTCGTCGGCGCGCTGCTGGGGGCCGAGGAGTACGGCTTCGCCACCGCGCCGCTGGTAGTCAGCGGCTGCATCATGATGCGGGTCTGCCATCTCGACACCTGCCCGGTGGGCGTGGCCACCCAGAACCCGGAGCTGCGGTCGAAGTTCACCGGTAAACCCGAGTTCGTGGTCACCTTCTTCGAGTTCATCGCCCAAGAGGTCCGCGAGCACCTGGCCGCGCTGGGCTTCCGCTCGCTGGCCGAGGCCATCGGTCACACCGAGGTGCTGGACACCGTGGACGCACAGAACCACTGGAAAGCCCAGGGCCTGGACCTGGCGCCGGTGCTCTACACCCCCGAGCTGGCCGACGGCGAGGCGCGGCACTGCGTCACCAGCCAGGACCACGGCCTGGAGCTGGCGCTGGATCAGGAACTGATCGAGATCTGTCGTCCGGCGCTGACCACGGGGGAACCGGTCCGGGTCTCGGTGGCGGTGCGGAACGTCAACCGTACGGTCGGCACCATCCTCGGCCACGAGGTGACCAAGGCGACCAGGGGGCGGGGGCTGCCCGACGGCACGATCGACATCACGATGATCGGCTCGGCCGGACAGTCCTTCGGCGCGTTCCTGCCCGCCGGGGTGACGCTGCGGCTGGAGGGCGACAGCAACGACTATCTGGCCAAGGGGCTGTCCGGCGGCAGGATCGTGGTCCGGCCGGACCGAAACGCCGGTTTCGTCGCCGAAGACAACATCATCGCCGGCAACGTGATCGGTTACGGGGCGACCTCGGGGGAGATCTTCCTCCGCGGCCAGGTGGGCGAGCGGTTCTGCGTCCGCAACTCCGGCGCCACGGCCGTGGTGGAAGGACTCGGGGACCACGGTTGCGAGTACATGACCGGAGGGGTGGCCCTGGTGCTGGGCCCCACCGGACGCAACATCGCCGCTGGCATGTCGGGCGGGGTGGCGTACTTCCTGGACTTGGATCGGGGCCGGCTGAACACCGAGCTGGTCGACGCCCACACCCCATCGGAGACCGACCTGGAGGCCGTCCGGCACTTGGTCACTCGGCACTTCGAGGAGACCGACTCAGCGGTGGCGAAGCGTCTGCTGGAGGACTGGGCTTCGGCGAGCGGACGGTTCACCAAGGTGCTCCCGCGCGACTACGCCCGGGTGCTGGACGCCCGCATCCGGGCCGAGTCCGAAGGTCTGGACGAGGAGACCACCACGACCCGCATGATGGAGGCCGCGCATGGCTGACGGGACCGAACGGGGGTGGCAGCATGGCTGACCCCCATGGCTTCATGAAGACCCCGCGACAGATTGCCGCCCGGCGACCCGTCCAGGAGCGGATTCACGACTGGAACGAGGTCTATCCCGGCACACCGGGCCGGGCTCTGCTGCCGATCATCTCCGACCAGGCGGGGCGGTGCATGGACTGCGGCATTCCCTTCTGCCACACCGGCTGCCCGCTGGGCAACCTGATCCCGGAGTGGAACGACCTGGTGTGGCGCGGCGACTGGCAGCAGGCGCTGGAGCGGCTGCACGCCACCAACAACTTCCCGGAGTTCACCGGACGGCTGTGCCCGGCGCCGTGCGAGACCGCGTGCGTGGTCGGGATCAACCGCGACCCGGTGACGATCAAGAACGTCGAGGTCGCGATCATCGACAAGGCCTGGGACGAGCAGCGGGTCGTCCCGCAGCCGCCGGAGTGGCACACCGGCAAGACGGTCGCCGTGGTCGGTTCCGGTCCGGCCGGGCTGGCTACCGCCCAACAGCTGACCCGGACCGGGCATACCGTCGCGGTCTTCGAGCGGGCCGAGGAGCCGGGTGGGCTGCTGCGCTTCGGCATCCCGGAGTTCAAGATGGAGAAGTCGGTGCTGGACCGGCGGATCCGGCAGATGAAAGACGAGGGCACCAACTTTCGCTGCGACGTCGAGGTGGGCCGGTCGGTCACCGGAGCGCAGCTCAAGCAGCGGTACGACGCGGTGGTGCTCGCCATCGGGTCGACGCTCGCCCGGGACCTGCCGGTGCCGGGCCGGGAGCTGAACGGCATCCATCAGGCGATGGAGTTCCTGCCCCAGGCCAACCGGGTCGCCCGGGGGGTGCCGGTGGAAAACCAGATCGTGGCCACCGGCAAGAACGTCGTGATCATCGGCGGCGGCGACACGGGGGCCGACTGCCTCGGCACGGCGATCCGGCAAGGGGCGAAATCGGTGACCCAGCTGGAGATCCTGCCGACCCCGCCCCAGGATCGGCCCGAGCATCAGCCGTGGCCGACGTACCCGATGACCTACCGGGTGTCCTCGGCCCACGAGGAGGCCGGCGATCGGGTCTACTCAGTTTCCACCCGCGAGTTCGTCGGCGACGGGGATGGCAACGTGGCGAAGCTGCGGTTGGCTGAGGTCAGGCT
>JAKDLH010000485.1 GCA_030452945.1 Microlunatus sp.
TGAGGTTGACCCCGTTGGGTGGACATCCTGACCGCTAGGTTTCGGCCTGGCAGGAGAGGATGCCCTCATGGGTGCCAAGAGGAAGAGTTACACCCCGAAGTACCGCCAGGATGCTGCTCACTTGGTGATCGATACCGGACGCACGATCGTCGAGGTCGCTGCTGAGATCGGTGTGGGGCCACAGTTGCTGGGCCGGTGGGTGGCGATCGAGCGGTCTCGGATGGACGATCCGCCCGAGGCGATCGATGCGAACGAGCGGGCCGAGCTGGAGCGGTTACGCCGTGAGGTCGCCGAGCTGCGGATGGATCGAGAATTCCTGAAAAAAGCAGCGGCCTTCTTCGCGACGGAGAACTCGAACCCGAGCAGGCGTTCGTAGTGATCGCCGCGGAGAAGGCCAACCACGACATCACCCGCATGGTCGAGCTGCTTGGGGTCTCCCGGGCGGGCTACTACAAGTGGGTGCACCGCCAGGGCGCTCCGGCGGGGCCCCGGGCCGTGCGGGCAGCTGACCTGGCCGTGAAGATCAAGGTCGCTCACGACGCTTCGGACGGGGTCAACGGGGCACCACGGATCACCGCGGACCTGCGCGAGGCTGGTGAGGTCGTCTCTGTCAAGACCGTCGCCAAACTCATGCGGGAGAACAACATTCGTGGGATCAGCCCACGGCCGTGGACACCAGTGACCACGTTGCCTGATGCCAGCACGCACTGCATCCCGGACCTGGTCGAACGCCGCTTCGACCGCGGCGTCCTGAACGCCGTATGGACCTCCGACATCACCTACCTGGCCACCGACCAGGGCTGGTTGTACCTGTGCGCGGTCCGTGATGGGTGCTCCCGGCGGGTCATCGGTTACGCCTTCGCAGACAGCCTGCACACGGACGTCGTGGAGACCGCGCTACGGCGCGCGGTGACTTTCCGGCAGGGCGACACCGCCGGCACGATTTTCCATGCGGACAGGGGCTGTCAGTACACGTCGGCCCAACTCGCCGACGTAGCCGAAGACCTGGATGTGCGCCTGTCCGTGGGCCGGACCGGGGTGTGTTGGGACAACGCTCAGATCGAGAGCTTCTGGTCGACGCTGAAGACCGAGTTCTACGACCGGCACCACTTCACCACTCACGCTGCAGCGATCACCGCGGTCAGCACCTGGATCGAGACCGTCTACAACCGCCGCCGACGCCACTCCGCACTAGGCCAGATCAACCCGGTAGCCTTCGAGCACCGGCTCACCACAGCGGCAGAGAAAGCCGCTTAACCGATGTCCACCAAACGGGGTCAACCCCAGGTGCCTGGCGATGTGGAGGGTCTGCTCTCGAAGGAGGAGTGGGAGCAGTGGTGCGAGGTTGAGGAGTTGATGGCTGGGCCGGCCTCGCCGGGGTGGCCTGCTGAGGAGTTGGCTCATGGGCTGACCGCCGCCCGGCGCGGTCTGGACCGGGCCGGCGTGGACGCTGATGAGTTGGTGGGGGTCTTTGATCAGTCGGTGACTGATGGGCTGGAGGCTGT
>JAKDLH010000160.1 GCA_030452945.1 Microlunatus sp.
CGGGCGCGGTCGAGCTGGCTCGGACTCCGGCCGGCGTGCAGGCCATGCGGCTCGGCGACGCGGCCTGGGGAGTGCAGTTCCACCCCGAAGTCGACCTCGATACCGCCGGCTCCTGGGCCGCCGCCGACGTCAGCAGCGGACACTTGAGCCCGGAGCGCGCTCGCGCCTGGCTGGCCTCGATCGAGGCCGACGACGCGGCGTTGGTGCGGACCTGGGGGCCGTTCGCCCGCCGGTTCGCCGCGCTGGCCTCCAGCGGCGGGTTGCATCACCCGACTGCGGTCGACCACCGCTGAGGACGCTGAGGCCGTCACTTTGGAGGGCGCTGAGACCGTCACTTTTGACCAGGCGGCCAAGAGTCGCCGTTCGGACGACCCGATGAGCGAAATTTTCGACCGTGGGGCCGGAATTTAGCGGCGACGCCGGGCCGGGTTGGGGTGCCGGATTCTCGCTCGGCGCACCGGGGGGACGCCGGCGTCGTGCGCTTCGGCAATCGGCCTCAACTCGCCGGGCGACCAGCGACTGCTGATCACCACCAGACCGGCCGTGCCCAGGCCGGCGAGGACCGCCGAGACGTAGAAGACGTGCGGCACGCCCAGCAGTGCGGTGCCGATCCCGCCGATGGCCCCGCCAAGGCCGGCGCTGAGCAGAACCGAGCTCATGAACACCGAGGAGGCCAGGCCGACACCGGTGGGATAGAGCTGCTGGGCGACGGTCACACCAAGACCGGCCATCGCCGCCCACAGGCCCGACATCAGGATCTGGCCGACGAACAAGCCGGCGACCTGCTCGCTGGTGGCGTACGCGAGATTGGCCGCGACGCCGAACGCGGCACCGATGGTGACCACCCAGATCGGAGTGATGACCTCGGCCAGCCGGGCGAACAGCGGCATCAAGGCCAGCTCCAGCAGCGGCTGGATCGCGATCACCGCACCGCGCAGGGTGTCGGAAACCTGGAGCTGGTCGGCCAGGTAAAGCGGCAAGAAGGCGAACTTGACGGTGTCGCCGTTCATCACCAGCACACAGCAGCCGACGAAGCCGAACAGTGGCAGTCTGGACGGCACCGTGCGGACCGCCGCCGAGACGGCGAGCCGGTCAGCCACTGGTCCGCTCCTCGCCGGCGCCGGGGAGGGCGCAGCGCTGGAGGATGCCGGCACCGCCAGGTAGCGCGGCACCTGCTGCCGGCCCAACGCCGCGATCTGGCCGACCATGAGGACCGCGGTGGCCACCAGCAGCGGCCGCAGGCCGTACACCGCACCGAACCAGCTGCCCAGCACCGGCCCGAGGATCCAGCCGGCGGTGAAAGCCATCCGGATGGCGGAGATGACGCGGGTGCTGGCGGGGGTAGCGTGCCGGCTCAGATGGTCGCGTACGGCGGCGAACAGCAGCCCCATCGACGCCCCGGAGATGCTGAGCGCGACCGCCCCGATGAGGAACGGCATCCAGATCTGGCTGGCCAGGGCCATGGTCAGCCAGCCGATGCCACCCACCCCGACGCAGATCCGATACAGCGGCAGCCGGTCGCCGTGCCGGTCCGACACGTTTCCCAACCAGTAGCCGGTCAGTGGGGCGAGGAGGTTGACCAGATAGTAGGCTCCGGCGACCGGAGCCGACGCGCCGAGCTCACCGACCAGGAACAGCGTCATCTGCGGGGTGGTGGCCGAGACCGCGATCCCAGACAGCAGCAGGGCCGCGAACGCGGCCCGCAGAAACGAGCTGCGCCAGATGAGCGCGGCGGCTGAGGGCGCGGTCACCGCCGGTTCTCGGCCTCGACCAGCTCCTCACCGATCGCCTCGACGCCCAGCTCCAGCTCGGCGAAGGTGGTGCTCAGCGGCGACAGCCCGATCCGGATGCCGCTCGGTGACCGGAAGTCCGGGATTACCCCACGTCGCCACAATCGTGCACACACGTCACGAAAGTCCGGATGCTCGATGGTCACGTGCGAGCCTCGCCGTGCCGGATCGCGCGGGCTGGCCACGGTGACCCCCGATGAGACCAGCCGATCATCGATGAGGTCCAAGGCGTGCTCGGTGAGCAACATCGACTTCTGCCGGATTGCCTCGATGCCGGCTTGCCCGATCAGCTCCAGCATGAGCTTCATGGGCTGCATGGCCAGGATCGCCGGTGTGCCGGTGAGAAACTGTCGAATGCCGGTCGCCGGGCGGTAGTCACGGTCCATCGCGAACGGGTCATCGGCCCCCATCCAGCCCCAGATCGGCTGGCTCAGTCGGGAGTGCAGACCGGCTCGCACATAGCCGAACGCCGGGGCGCCGGGACCGCCGTTCAGATACTTGTAGCTGCAGCCGACGGCCAGGTCGGCCCGCCAGGCGTCGAGGTGCACGGGTACCGACCCCGCCGAGTGGCTGAGATCCCACAGGATCAGCGCCCCCGCGTCGTGGGTCAGCTCGGTGATGGCCTTGGCGTCGGCCAGGAAACCGGACCGGTACGCCACGTGGCTGGCCACCACCAGGGCGGTTCGCTCGGACAGCACCGTGCGCAGGTCGGCCGGCTGCACCCCGGCCGCCCGATCCACCTCCAGCCAGCGCAGGGTCAACCCTCGCTCCGCGGCGATGCCTTCGAGGATGAAGCGGTCGGTCGGGAAGTTCTCCCGGTCGAGCACGATCTCGGCCCGGCTCGGGTCGAGGTCCACTGCGGCCCGGATCAACTTGTAGAGCAGGACCGAGGTTGAGTCACCGACCACGGTCTGCCCGGGGGCCGCCCCGAGCGCCACCGCGCCGAGGCGGTCGCCGACCCGGGTTGGCTCCTCCATCCACGCCTCGTCCCAGGACCGAATCAACCGTCGCCCCCAGGCGCCGTCGGCAAAGTCGGCGAGCCGGGCGGCCGTCTGAAGCACCGGCCGACCCAGTGAGTTCCCGTCGAGGTAGGAGACCACCCCGTCCTCGGATCCGGCGAAGTGCCGGCGGAAGCCGGCCAGCGGATCCTCGGCGTCGAGCTGGGCGGAGGTCATGGTGCGGCGTTCCTCGCTCATCGGGCACTCTCCAGATCGGTGGTTGGGCAGCGCCGTACCGAGGTGAGCCACTCGACGGTCTCGGTGCTGGTCTGCGGCGGAGCGTACGGACTCCAGCTCACCCTCCCCGGCTGCTGCTCGGCCGTGGCCATGCTGTCCATGATCGACATCGGGTCCAGTCCGGCCGCCGCGAGGCCCGCCAGTTCGCTCGGATCGAGGCCCAACGGTCGTGGGCCGTTGCCCATGTCGGTGCCGTAGCGCACCCGACCTCCAGCGGCGTGAAAGCGGGTCAGATTGTCGAGCGCGATGTCGCTCGCCTCCTCGTCGTCGGCGTGGATGGCCAGCGTGGTGATCCAGGTCATCCGGGCCGCCATGGTGGTGATCAGCTCGACCGACAGCCTCTCGGTCCACGGGGTGTGCGCCAAGGCGTCGGCCCCGACCGCGGCCGCGCGGGCGGCTTGCCCGAGACCCTCGACGTGGACGGTCACGGGCAGATCCAGCCTATGCGCGGTCTGGACCACCGCGCGCAGCTCGTCGTCCCCGAGCAGCGGCAGGCCGGTGTGCAGCGCCACCTTGATCAGGTCCACCCCGGCCGCCGCCAGCCGGCGGACCGTCTCGTCCCCCCGCGCCGGGCTCTCGAGGCCCACCACGGCGTCGGGTGGTGCCCAGACCCGACCTGTCGGATAGCCGCCGGGCGCGGTGAGGAACGGTCCGGCGATCCGCACCCGACGACCGCGCAGTCCCGACTGCTGCCAGTCCAGTGCCTGCTCCAAGGTCCAGCCGAGATCGTCGACGGCGTCGAGCGCGGAGTCGCCGAGCGTCTGCCGGTCGACCAATCCCAGATGCACGTGGTGGTCGCGCAGTCCGGGCAGCAGCGTGCCCGACACCCGTACGACCTCGGCCGCCGGCCGCAACCGATGCTTGGCGGCCAGCACCTCCTCGGCGGTGCGCCAGCCACCCGCCCAGGTGTGGTCGGCCACCACGATCGGTCTCACGTGGGTTGGCCTCACGTGCCGATCTCGGTACGGACCGCGTAGAGCTCGGGGAAGAACGTCAGGTCCAGCGCCTTGCGCAGGAAGCCGACGCCGGACGAGCCGCCGGTGCCGGTCTTGAACCCGATGGTGCGCTGCACCGTCCGCAGATGCCGGAACCGCCACAGCTGAAAGTTGTCCTCGACATCGACCAGGCTCTCGCACGCCTCGTACACCCCCCACGGCGCTTCGGTCGACTCGTAGATCTCGCGGAAGATCGGCACCAGGGCCGGTTGGAACCGCCACGGCTCTCGGACGTCGCGGGTCAAGATCTCCTCGGGGACCGGGTAGCCGGCGCGGGCCAGCACGGCGAGAAACGCGTCGTACAGGGTCGGAGCTTCGTAGAGCTCACTCAGCAGGGCGTGCGCCTCCGCGTCCCCGGCGAACATGGACAGCAGGCGGGCGTTCTTGTTGCCGAGAATGAACTCGGTGGCGCGGTATTGAAACGACTGGAAGCCCGAGGCGCTGGCCAGGGAGTCACGAAACTGGGCATATTCCCGGGGGGTCAAGGTGGCCAGCACCGACCACTGCTCGATCAGCGTGCGCTGGATGTTCTTCACCCGGGCCAGGCACTTCAGCGCGTGACCGAGCTGATCGTGGTCCAGGTCGTGGCGAGCGGACTGGAGCTCGTGCAGGGTCAGCTTCAGCCACAGCTCGCTGGTCTGGTGCTGGACGATGAACAGCAGCTCGTCGTGGTGCTCGGGGCTGCTTCTGGGGTGCTGGGCGTGCAGCAGCCGGTCGAGATCGAGATAGCCACCGTAGGTCATCGACCCGTGCAGATCGGTGCGAATCGAGGTCTCGAGCTCCCGTACCGATTGGCTGGTGTCCTCAGTGGCAGTCATACCCCGAGTATGGCCGCTCCTGGTCGTGGTGGCAGGCCTCAACGGATCTGCTGGAAGTCGCCGAGCAAACTCCAGGTCCGCTCCCCCAGCTCGACCTGGGTGAGCAGGATGCCGATCGTCTGGTCGGGGTCGACGAAGAAGTCGGTGCCCTGTCCACCCGACCAGCCGTAACGACCGGCGTGCGGTCCCGCGGTCTGCACCCCCACGCCGAAGCCCCAGCCCATAGCGTCCCAGAAGTTGGGAAAGAAGCTGTCCGGGGTCTTGGCGACCGTTGGCACCTGATCGCTGATCAGCTGTGCTAGGTGGTCAGCGGACAGGAATCGCTCCCCGTCGACGAGTCCGCGCCCGACCAGCATCCGCAGAAAGCGGTGGTAGTCACGCGCGGTGGAGACGAGTTCCGCGTGGCTCACGTCGAAGGGTGGCGGCCCGGCGTAGAAGCCTCCGGCGGCGGGATCGGTCTCCACCAGACCGGTGTCGTCCAACCGGTAGGCCGCCGGTAGCCGGTCCAGCTTCTCGGTCGGCACCCAGTATGCGGTGTCGGTCATCTGGAGCGGGCCGAACAGGTCGGCGGCCAGATGCTCTCCGGCCGGCCGACCGGTGACCCGCGAGATAAGGACGCCGAGGATCCCGAACGAGTGGTGATAGCGCCACCCTTCTCCGGGCGCAAAGGCCAGGGGAAGCTCGGACAGGCGCGCGAGCCACTCCTCGGCCCCGAGGCTCACCGGCTCCGGGCCGGCCGCGGTCTGGTTCTCTGCCATCGCCCGCTGCAGCGGCGACTCCACCACGGCCATGCCGTACCCTGAGGTGTTGGTGAGCAGATGTCGCAGCGTGATCGGGCGCGCTATCGGGACCGTGTCGTCAAGTTCGGCCGTCGGCGAGGTCAGCATCCGGCGGTTCGCCAGTTCCGGCAGCCACTCGACCAGGACGTCGTCGAGACCGAGCCGGCCCGACTCGACGAGCCGGAGTGCGGCCACGGCGGTGACGGCCTTGGTCATCGACTGGATTCTTGAGATCGCGTCGGCCGGCATCGGCGGTCCACCAACCGAGGCCGAACCGGCCACCACCACCTCGACCTCCTCGCCGGGCTTGTCGAAGAGGGCTACCGCCCCAGGCACGGTGCCCGCGTCGACGTGGCGTACCAGCAGGTCCTCCAGTGCGGAACTCACGCCATCGACTGTGTCACAACGAGCTCATGCTCAAACGCGAGAGATCGGCCCTTGATCACAGAGGCAGCTTTTCGCCACTATGTTCGTATTTTGTCAGTGGCGGGTGCGACGATGACATCATGGTCATGGATGAGGTCGACGACGCCGCGGATGTGTTCGCGGCGCGGGACCGGTTGGCCGGGGCCCGCCGGGACGTGGCGGTCGCCCAGGCCAGGGTGGCGGCGGCCGCGGTGGGCTACGCCGACGCCCGCGCGGCGGCGGACCGATCCGCCGAGGCGGCCCAAACGACCGGTTCGGGTCGGGTCCGGGCGGGAGAGTTCGTGGCCGATGAGGTGTCGCTGATGCTGCGGGAGCAGCCGTGGTCGGTGCGCTGCCTGATCGCCCGCACCCGGCGGCTGCGCACCAGCTTGCCGAGTGTGTGGGAGGGGTTTGTCCGCGGCGAGGTGGATGCCGAGCAGGTGCGGGTGATCGACAGGCTCGCCCGCCGGGTCGCCGAAGAATCGACCTTGGTCGCGATCGACGAGGCGGTGGTGGAGGCGGCGCAGACCCGTACGCCCAAGCAGCTGGGTGCCTGGGTGCTGCGGCTGGTGGTGCGCTGTGAGCCGTTGGCGTTCGAGCGGCGGCATCGTCGGGCGTTGGCGGAGCGGCGGGTCAGTGTGGTGCAGGGCGCGGACGGGATCGGCTATGTGACCGGTGAGGTGTCGGCGGCGGACGCGGCCGCGATCGACGCGCAGCTGGCCTGGTTGGCCAACAGTCTGGGCACCGATGATCCGCGCAGTCACCAGCAGCGGCGCGCCGATGTGTTCGCCGACCTGCTGTTGGGGCGGCTCCATCTCGACTACTCCGAGGACACCGCCGCCGACCACACCGACGGCTCCGACCGCTCCCACCGCCCCGACGGCCTCGACGGCCCCGGCGGCTCCGAGAGTCAGGAAAGGGATGCCGGCGCCGATCCTTGCGCCGGTGAGGCGTGGGGCGCCCCGGCGGAGGCCGACCCGGCTGAGGAGCAGAGCCCGGCTGAGGAGACCGGGCGGGCTAAGAAGACGACCCCGCCCTCGGCAGATTGGGACGGCGACGGCGGCTGGCTGGAGATCGAGCACATCGACCCCGACACCGGTGAGCTGCTCGGCACCAGCTGGCAGTACGTGGACGCGGATGGCGAGTGGGTTGGTGCAGCTGCCGGGCCCCGGCCCGAGCCCGGCGCAGCTGAGCCACGGCCAGCGGGGGTGCCGGCAGGGTTGGCGCGACGCCGGTCACGACCACCGCTCCGGATCGGGATCGTGGTGCCGCTGACCAGCCTGCTCGGTCTGGACGAGTGCCCCGCCGAGCTGGCCGACCGATCCGCGGCGATGCCGGCCGCCCGGCTGCGGCAACTGATCGCCGGCACTCTCGGCGACCAGCCCGGTGGTTCTGGCGAGGTGTTGTTCACGCGGCTGCTGACCGATGGCGGCGGGCGGCTGCTGGA
>JAKDLH010000161.1 GCA_030452945.1 Microlunatus sp.
TCCATCTTGCGCTACACGAACGACACTAGGCTCGTCAGCTGCCCGTACGCCGGTCGACTTGCGACACTTCTCAGCGCCCTGATGGACGGGCGGACGGCGCACCGTCTTGGCGCTGACCATTGTTTCTGAAGACATCTCCCGGGTCAGCGTCACGGTCGTATCCGGGTGCCGCCTGGCGATACCCTCCGTCGGCTCAGTCGGCCAGGACCTCCTCATCGGTCTCGACCACGGGGGTGAACTCGACCAAGGCTGGCGCGTGGACCTTGATGTGGGCCTTCAGCTCGTCGTCGTTGTTCACCGGATCGCCCTTCAGTTCTGCGCGGAGGAAATCCTGGGTCTCCACATGGTTCCTGAGGGTCTGTGCGCCGCCTCCCGCGACGAACGGGATGGTGTGACGCGGGAACTCCACGAGCGTCGCCGCGGGATTGCTGACGCCGTCCCAGTCGACGATCGCCACGTGGGTGTGGTACCTCAGTCCCAGCCCGACGAGCTCGCTCTCGAACGCGGTGCAGGAGGCGTCGTACTCGACGTCGATGGTGACCACGCCGCCGGACTCGGTGAGCGTGAGGTTGGTGTTGGTGATCTCTGGCATATCGATCTCCTCGATCGGTAATGTCCGTCCCGGTCGATCCGGGTCGGTAGCAACAACAATGGCGTCCCCACGTTGCCAAAATGTTGTGCTGTTGTTGCAGCGGGCCGCCCGCGCGTGCAGCCCCCGGCAGCTGGCCGACCTTGTCTGGTAGACGGTGGTTGAGGGCAGCACGTGAGAAGACCACCAGCGGTTCTAAGGTGCCCGTTTGTCGGTCCGCCTGCGGTGTCTCGTCCCGAGGCCGCGGCTACTACGTCGGCGGCACCCAGAGAGCCGAGACGGCACGTATCTGCTCGGTGAAGGTGAGGCGAGCTGCATCGAGCACGGCCTCGACGTCGAACTTGCTTGATGCCTCGACCTCGTGTAGCTCGTCGAACTCGCGGTCAGTCAGAGAGACGGGACGCAGGCGAGCACGACGGCGAGCCTCGTCAAGAGGAAGCTGCAGCCGAACCATCCGCAGATCAGGAAGCCCCCTTCGATAGAGCGGAGCGGTAGTTGGCGTCACGAGGTCGGCCAGCACCACCTCGACTCCTGCCCGGAGAAAGCGGCGGGCGAGGGCACAGGCGTTCTCGATTCTGAGTTGCTGTTGTTTGAGCCCCTCGGCGCCTTCCCACGGAGCGGCGTGGCCTGCAACCACGAAGTGACGTACGTCGTCGACGTCAATCATCGCGGCAGTGCGGGCTGAGCGGGCGAGGGCCATCGCGGTGGTGCTCTTGCCAGCGGCCGGAGGCCCGCTCAGCAGCAGTGGTGGCCGCACACTGCCAGCATCGCAGACACGTCTACCCAGATGACGTCTCGACCGTGCGCTACCGCGTTCTCACTCAGCGGTCCACCTACGAGGACGGTCCGTCTCGTAGGGCCGACGGCTTGCGGACCCCTGTGGCGAACGTCTCGAAACTATACCGTCCGGTCGGTACAGTCTGAATGATGAGGCGCAGCCAACGACCAGCGATCCTGGACGCCGCACTGCGGGTCCTGGCCAACGAGTCCGGAGCAACGATCACGTTGGAGACCGTGGCTCACGAGGCCGGGATCAGCAAGGCCGGTCTGATGTATCACTTCCCCACCAAGGAACAGCTCATGCTGGGCATCGTCGACCACGCCGCGGAGGCGCTTGAGACTTCGATGCTTGTAATCCTGGGCAAGCCGTTGGCTGACACCTCCGCTGCTGAGCGGATCTTCGCCTACGCGGCTGTGGCCGCCAACGGGGCGGAAAGGCGAGCGGAGTACGCGGTCTGGGCGGAGGCGGCCTACCGGCCGGATCTGTGCGAACCGTGGATCGAGCGGATGGCTCCTTGGTTCGAGCTGCCAGCCGGCCTGGGACTGGAGGCCCGCGTCCAGCTCACGACCGCCCGCCTGGCCGCCGACGGGCTTTGGGCCGCCGCGGCCACTAAACTGTTTCCGCCCGACCCCAGCATCCGCGACAGCGTCGTCGCCTACATCCAATCCCTCACCCAAGTCTCCCGGGCACTTGGGCCCGTAACCGCAGCGCGTGCTTCCGCATGAAGGCGTGGTTCGTACTCACCGGCGCCATCCTGAGTGAGGTCGTCGGATCTCTCTCGTTGAAGGCCGCCCTCGACCATCCCGGCTGGTACGCACTGGTCACGCTCGGCTACGCGGCCGCGTTCGCCTTCTTGACGATCTGCTTACGGCTTGGCATGAAAATCGGCGTCGCCTACGGCATCTGGGGAGCCGGCGGGGTCGCCCTGACCGCTGTCCTTTCTGCCCTCATCTTTGCCGAACCCCTCACCGTCCCTATGGGACTCGGCATCGTCTTGATCATCGGCGGCGTCCTCACCGTCGAATTCGGATCACAGAAAGCCCAACACTCCCAGCAGCGGGAGACGGCAGCATGACCTGGCTCTTTCTCATCGGCGCGATCATCTTCGAAGTTGCAGCCACCATGTCGCTACGCGCCTCAGAAGGGTTCCGGCAGAAGAAGTGGATACCCGCGGTCGTCGCCGGCTACCTCCTCGCGTTCGTGATGCTCGGCCTCACCCTCAACGCCAACATGGCTCTCGGCGTCGCCTACGGCATCTGGGCCGCATCCGGTGTGGCACTCACCGCAGTCCTCGCACACCTGATCTTCCACGAACCCCTCACCCGGACCATGGCCCTCGGCATACTGCTAATTGCCGCCGGAGTCCTCGTCGTCGAACTCGGAGCCAATGCCGCCCACTGATCGTTGACATCACATGCCTCTGAACGGCCACTGAGCGGTCCACCTACGAGGACGGTCCGTCTCGTCGGGCCGACGTCTTGCGGGAACGCTTCTACTGGCTGTTCCGATACTCAGCAATCAGCTCGTTGATCGCTGGGTAGGTTGCAGCGACCTTGTCGGCGCGGCCGAGCCGAGCGTGCTCAAGCCGTGCCTCGCCCAGGCCGTATGCCCGATACAGCAGTCGGCGTCGGCGAGCCTGCTGGTCGCTCAGGAGATCCTGGCCGTAGCCGGTCCAGAAGCCGGCTGCTGACTCGCTGGGGAGGCGTTCCACGGTCAGCAGCGTCCAGTCTGCGGCGGGGTCTCCCCACCAGGCGCGGTCGCAGTCGAAGATGCCGATGATGCCGCGACCGGGGTGATCGGGGTCGACCATGACGTTGCCGGGGATCAGGTCACCGTGCAGGAGATGGGCTCGGTGGACCTGGTCGAGCAGGTCTCGGCTCTCCGAGGACAGGTGCGCCAGGAGGCGCAGGTCGCTGCTGTCGAGACGCAGTTCGTCGCAGCCGTCTGCGACCGCGTGGAAGCACGCCTGCATGGTCTGGCTCCACGTGTCGTGGTGGGGGCCGATGATCCGCCCGAAGGTTGTTGCGGTGACGGTGTGGATGGCCGCCAAGATCGCACCAAGTGATCGCCAGAACCCGGTGACCTGGTTCGGCGCCCAGGTCTTGGTGGTCTCTCGGGCGCGGACGCCCGAAAGGAATGACTGAATGAGGTAGTCCCGGTCCACCAGCTCGTGGGTGAAGTCGGCGACAAGCGTGACGGGCATCAGGTGCGCGACCGGTCGCAGCAGAGGGATCGCAGCCCATTCGTTGCGCATCATGCTGCGTTCGGAAGGACGTTCATCTTCTGGTCGTGGCGCCAGCCGCAGCACGGCCTGGCTCCCGTCGGTCAGCCGCAGTCGAAAGGTGGTGTTGTAGCCCCCGCCGTCGATCACCGCGACGTCGTCGAGGTCGCCGGACCGTCCACGCCAGGCCGACACAATCCGTGCCAGGTCGGTGACAGACAGGCCAGCACCAACCTCAAGCTGATCGCCGGCCATCTGCCCATTCGACCACGGCGCGCTCTTGTTCGCATGACGGTCGGTTAACGACGCTAGTCATGAAGCGTCTTTGTCGGTCGGGGGCGTCGTGTCGGTCAGGGATGCACGTTCGTTACGGCCAGATTGCACGGATCTGATCGCCGATCACGGCCGCCGCAAGGACCAGCGCAGTCGCCGCCACATCCATCGACGGATCCGCGACAGCCGCAACCAGCTCCCGGAGCCGCCGCGACCAGCGACACCAGGTGCCCACACCAGCACCGTTCCGTCACTAGGTGTAGGTCGGCTGGTAGCGGAGGTTGATCTCCTCGAGAGGGTCGCCGTTGATGCGTTCCCGGATGCTTCCACCGTCTATGGCGGAGAGTGGGATGGTCCGGTCTTCGTCCTCACCCATCACCCCGACGACGCCCAGCCCGCTGGGAATGTCACCTTCCTCAGCTGCGATGTTGCCGAAGCGGTGGAGACCGCCCGGACGGCCGCAGGAGGCAAGAACGTCGAAGTACTTTCCGCCAACATCGGTCGCCAGCTTCTCGAGCGGCGACTTCTCGATGAGATCGATGTGCACGTCCTGCCGGTGTTGCTGGGCGACGGCGTGAGGCTGTACGACAACCCCGGCGGTTCACCGGTCCTGGGCGGACGCGACGGATGCTGGAGGCGTGGCTCGATTCAGTCACGCCGGAGCAGCTCGCGGCGACCGCGCCGGTGCCCGACGACGACGTGTGGCCGCCGTACGCCCGAGGCCGCACTGTGCGGCAGTGCCTTGGCTCCGTTCTCAGTGAGGAAGTGGAGCACCACAGGTTCACGACCCGCGATCTGGACCTCATATCCGGCCGCCTCACTCCGGACATGTGACGGAGACGGCAGGATCGGCACCGATCTCCGGTGTCCACCGTGACACAACCTCTCGGGCATCCACCCGCGGCAGCTACCCGCGTCTCGCTGAACGGTGATTGAGCGCGGGCGTGTGAACGGCAGCCACATGCACGAGGTGCCCGTTTGCCGGTCTCTCTGCGGGGACAGCGCCCAGCTTCCTCGCCTCTCCGTAGGAGGGAAGGCTATCGGATATGCGTGACACGGTGGCTTCTCTCCGACGTCAGGGCTCGTCTGTGGTGTGTCCTGTCCAGGCTTGCCAGAGTGCTGCGTAGGCGCCGTCGGTGGCGGTGAGCTGGTGGTGGGTGCCGAGTTCGGTGATGCGCCCGGCGTCCATCACGGCGATCAGGTCGGCGTCGCGGGCGGTGTGGAGTCGGTGGGCTACGGAGATGACGGTCCGTCCCTGGAGGGTGGCGGCCAGGGCGCGTTCGCTGTGGGATCGAGGAGGGCGGAGCGCTTCGACGGTACGAGCCCCTGATGCGGTGCTGGCCAACACTTCGGCAACCTCGGCGCCCGCCGCGCTTTCGGCGAGGTAGGCGCCGCGCGCTCGACGCAGGTACCAGCGCAGGGCGACAGGAATCGCGAACAGGGCGGCCAGCCCGACCACACCGAGCAACGGCGACAGCAGGAAGACGGCGGCGAGGATGATGCCGGCCTGGATGAGCGCGAACAACACCTCGGGCGCAGCATCGCGGAGGACGAAAGCGACCAGCCCGGCATCGGTCGTCGCCTGTGCGGTCAGGTCCCCGGTTCCTGCCTTCTCAACGGTCCGGGCCGGCAGCCGCATCAGCCGATCCGTCAGCTGCTCCCGCAACCGGGCCGATGTCTGTTCCCCGAAGCGATACCCCAGGTAGCGGGCGAGGTAGCCGATGACGAACTGCCCGATGGCGGCCAGCACGACCAGCAGGGCCAACTGGTCGACCACGCCGACGCTGCTGCCGGCCTGGACCTCATTCACGATCTGCCCGACCAGCCACGGCGCAAGCAGCCCCACAGCCGCGGCGGCGCAGCTGGTGGCCACGACGGCAACAAACGCCGCCCGGTCAGCCCGCACCAGCCGGACCGCGGATCGACGCACCTGCCGTGGCGAGGCGATAGGCAGCAAACCGGTCGTCACGAGCCGCCCTTTCCGTCGCTCATGGGGCCATCGGGGGCTTCGCCGCGGAAGACCAAGGCGGCATAGGCCGGTTCCTGTCGCAACAAGCTGGTGTGGCTGCCGGTCACGACCAGCCGTCCGCCGACCAGCAGATGCACCTCGTCGGCTTCGGCCAGCATCAACGCCGACGTCGACGTGACCACGGTGGTGCGGCCACGGCGAGCTCTCACGAGCCGCTCCGCGATGCGGGCTTCGGTGACCGCATCGACCGCGGAGGTCGGGTCGACGGCCAGCAACACGGTCGGACCAGACATGACCGCCCGGGCCAGCCGAACCCGCTGGCGTTGCCCACCGGACAGGTTGCTGCCACCGGCATCGATCCGAGATGCCAAACCGTCGGCAAGGGCGTGGACGACATCGTCGATCGCGGCGATGTGGAGAGCGTGCCGTACCTGCGCATCGGTGACGGTGTGGGGGCCGGCGATGACCTCGGCGAGGGTGCCGGCGAACAGGGCGGCGTCGTTGTCGGCGACCAGCAGCTGCTCACGCAACAGCTGCGGGTCCACCGCGGCCAACGGCGTGCCGTTCCAGGTCGCGCCCGGCTCGAAGCCGCCGAGTCGGTCGACCAGGGCGACGGCGTCGGCCTGCCGGGCGGTGGCGATGACGGTGAACCTGCCGGACCGGATCGTCATCCCGGAGTCTGCGTCGAGGATGTCCCCGTCGACCGGGGCCGGGGCGGTTGCTCCTTCGTCGTCGCGCTGCAGTGACAGGAAGTCAGTCACCCTGCGGCCAGCGACCAGAGCCCGGCTGATGTCGACGGCACCTTCGATGAAGTTCGACACCGGAACCACCAAGACGGCGCGCGCTGGACGGGGCGTCGGCGGTCTCGCCACGCTGGAAGGCTGAGCCAGGCGTGACGGTCCGCTCCATCGGACGCGGGCTGCGGATCCTGCACGATGCGCTCCCGGTCGATGACTGTCCCTTCGACTGGTCCGTCCAGCACCGCGTCGCCACGTGGGGCCGTACGGGTGCCACCGAGCTCGGGGCCGTCGCGCCGCCGATCGAGAAGCTGGTCGTATGCCACGGCGATGCCTGCTCGCCGAACACCGTGATCGCCCCCAATGGCACCTTCGCCGGTCACGTCGACCTCGGGATGCTTGGCCTTGCCGACCGCTGGGCCGATCTCGCTGTAGCGACGTACAGCCTCGAGTGGAACTACGAGGGTGATCGGGCCGCAGAGTTCTACGACGCGTACGGAGTCGAACGGGATCACGAACGGGAGGACTTCTACCGGCGGCTCTGGGACGTCACCTGACCGCTGTCCAGTTCCAGACTGATCGGACGGTCCGCGAAGCCGCCAAGTCTGCTCGACCCCAACCCCTTGTCTGTCACGCACTCGGATGCTGCGTGGCGGGTCCGTCTCCGGCACGCCAGATTGCCAACGCATGGCCCAGTTGTCTCGCGCGGCGGCGGTGGACAACGTCACCATCAAGACCAAGGGTACGCTGAAGTTCAACAACCTCAAAACCGTCAAGCACTCGCAGGGCCACCTGGTGGCGGTGTCGCGGTCGGGCGAAGTCAGCCTGATCGACGCCAACGGCCGCGAGCGCGAGCGTTACAA
>JAKDLH010000011.1 GCA_030452945.1 Microlunatus sp.
ACATGTCGATTGAGATCGTATCCGCCCACGAACAGGGGCTACGTTGTCGGCATGTCGTGGTGGCAGCCGGTGCGGTGGCGGGGTGGACGGATCGTGACGCTCAGTCTGTTCGTGGTGCTGGCCACCGGCTGCGGAGCGACGCCCGGCCCCAGCGAGCCCAGCCCGGTTCAGCCCAGCCCGGTTCAGCCCAGCCCGGTTCAGCCCAGCCCGGTCGAGCGCAATCCGGTCCAGCCGAGTCCGAGCGGATCGGTGAGCACCACGGCGTCGGCTTCCCCGACCTCGGTCGAGACCGCATCGCCCAACTCGAGCCGTACCTCGTCGTCGGCGTCAGCCAACTCCGGCGTCGTCAGGGGCGTGACGCTGCGCCAACTCGGCTTCCGTCACGGTCCGCTGGACTCGTTCTCCCTGCCGCAGGAGGCGGTGATCGCCACCAGCGTCGACCAGCCCAACGTGGTGACCATCGTGCTGGCTCGTCCCAGCCCGACCCAGGTCGAGGACTACCTCCGCGCGACGCTGGCGGACGAGGGCTTCACCATCGATGCCCGCGCCGACGTGGGCCAGGCGATGAGCTTCGCCGGCCACGGCTGGACCGGAGGCTTCACCGGCACCGGCACCACCTCCGCCATCGTCCTCCGTCCGACCTGACCAGCGACTTTTGTACCGGTATCCACACTGGTTGGTGGTTTTCGGTACAAAAGTCCGGAGGTCAAGTCCGGAGGTCGGTCCAGTTGACCCCCAGGTCGGCCAGCAGCAGCCGGAGCAACGGCAGGCTGATCCCGACCACGTTGTGATGGTCACCCTCGATCCGGGTCACGTACGGGCCGCCCAGGCCGTCGACGGTGAACCCGCCGGCCACCAGCAGCGGCTCCCCGGTGGCCACGTACGCTTCGATCTCGGCGTCGTCGAGATCGGCGAAGAACACCGTCGTGGTTGCGACGGCCGTCCGGGTCGCACCGTCGAGCAGCCGGATCAGATGATGCCCGGTGTGCAGCACCGCGCTCCGTCCGCGCATGAACTGCCAGCGTCGTACGGCGTCGGCGGCGTCGACCGGTTTGCCCAGCGCCGCACCGTCCAACTCCAGCACCGAGTCGCAGCCGACCACGATCTCGTCCGGCCGGGCCTCCACCACAGAACCGAGCCGGTCGGGCGTGCGACGGACGGCGACCGCCTCCGCCTTGGCCCGGGCCAGGGCGGTCACCAGACCGGGTACGGAATCGGCGTGGATCTGGTCTTCGTCCACCCCGGAGACTTCGACCTCGGGCACCACCCCGGCCCGCTGCAACGTGATCAGCCGGGCGGGGGAGGCGGACGCCAACACGAGTCGGGGAGCGCTCATCGGATCGGTGGGTTGGTCACGGCGGAGGTCCCTGTTCGTTCAGTGGTCGAGATGATCTCGGTGTTCTCATGGTCGTCGTGATGATCAGCCGGGCCGGTACACCACATAGGTTAAAGGGATGCCTCTCGACCATGATCCCGACTGGTGGCGTAGCGCTGTGGTCTACCAGGTGTATCCGCGGTCCTTCGCTGACGCTGACGGTGACGGCACCGGTGACATACTCGGCATCATCGACCGGCTCGACTATCTCGCCGAGCTCGGCGTGGACGCGATCTGGGTCAGCCCCTGGTATCCCTCCCCGTGGGCCGACGGGGGCTACGACGTCAGCGACTATCGCGACATCGCGCCGGAGTTAGGCACTTTGGAGCAGGCCGACGTCTTCGTGACCAAGGCCCACGAACTGGGCCTGCGGGTGCTGATCGACCTGGTGCCCAACCACAGCAGCGACGAGCACGCCTGGTTCCAGCGGGCACTGGCGGCTGAGCCCGGCTCAGCCGAGCGTGACCTCTATCTTTTCCGGAACGGACGCGGGGCCGACGGCGACACCCCGCCCAACAACTGGCCGGCTATGTTCGGCGGCAGCGCCTGGGAGCGCACCGAGAGCGGCGGCAGGCCGGGTCAGTGGTATCTGCATCTCTTCGACGTCAAGCAGCCGGACTGGAACTGGGAGAACCCGGTGGTGGCCGACGAGTTCGACGCGATCCTGCGGTTCTGGTTCGACCGCGGCATCGACGGCTTCCGGATCGATGTGGCCAACTCGATGGCCAAGGCGCCTGGACTGCCCGACCTCCCGGTGGATCCCGATACTGGTGAGCCCCAGTCCCATACGTTGACCGGCACGGCGTACATGAACCAGCCACACGTCCACGACATCCTGCGACGCTGGCGGACGGTGTCGGACTCCTACGCCGACTCCGAGCTGGGGGCACGGATCTTCGTCTCCGAGGCGTGGGTCACTCCGGTCGACGAGCTGGCGAAGTACGTCCGCGACGACGAGTTGCACACCACCTTCAACTTCGACGCGCTGATGTGCGAGTGGACCGCTGAATCCCAGCGCAACGTGATCAATCTGACGCTGCGAGCCATGGGCGACGTCGGGGCACCGGCCACCTGGGTGCTGGCCAACCACGACACGACTCGGGTGGTGACCAGGTACGGTCGGCCGGTCACCGGCGCTCGGTTCACCCCGGACGGGATGGACCTGGAGTCCTTTGCCGGGATCGGCTCGGTGCCGGAAGGGGTGACCGACCTCGGGCTCGGACGCAAGCGGGCTCGCGCGGCCGTGCTGCTGGAGCTCGCGCTGCCGGGTGGGGCCTACGTCTATCAAGGCGACGAGCTCGGTCTGGACGAGGTCGAGGATCTGCCGGAGGAGCTGCTGCAGGATCCCACCTGGGAGCGTTCCGGTCACACCGTCCGTGGCCGGGACGGCTGCCGGGTGCCGATGCCCTGGACCGGCAGCGAGGCGCCGTACGGATTCGGCCCGCCCGCGTCCCCGCCGTGGCTGCCGCAGCCAGACCGCTGGTCGGAGCTGACCGCCGAGGGGCAGGACGGGGACCCGCGCAGCCACCTCAGTCTCTACCGGGCCGCGCTCGCCGAGCGACGGTGTAATCCCGCGCTCGGCGATGGCGGCTTGATCTGGGACGCCGAGGTGCCGACCGGGGTGCTGTCGTTCACCCGCGAGCCGGGCTTTCGCTGCGTGGTCAACTTCGGGCCGGACGCCTATCAGCTGCCGGTCGGGGCCGAGGTGCTGATCGCCTCCGGTGACGCGAGCAGTCGCTCGGTCGGTGCGGACGAGGCGGTCTGGCTCAGGATCTGAGCGACAGCTCCGTGCGGCAGGCCGACCGGTTGCTCAGCGGCGACCGCCGCCGAGCAGTCCGCCCAGCATGTCCAGGATGGAACCACCCTGGCTCTGACCCTGGCCCTGCTCACCGCCCGATCCGCCGAGGATGGAGCCGAGCAGGTCGTTCAGACCGCCGCCGCCGGCCGCACCCTGCCCAGCGCCGCCGCGCATCCGCTGCGACAGGTAGGAGAGCACGATCGGCGCCAGCATGGGCAGCAGCTTGCCGACCAGGTCGCTCTTGCCGCCGAGATTGCCGCCGAGGGTCTGGGCGACCGCCCCGCGATTGTCCCCGAACACGTGGCCGACGATCTTCTCCCCGTCATCGGTGTCGACGTCGTTCAGATCGACTCCGCCGTCGACCAACGCCGGCGAGTGCCGGTCGACGGCACCGGCCAGCGAGGCTGCTCCATTCGGATCGGACGCGTTGGCCCGCATGCCGCCGACCAGGGCAGGCAACGCCTCGCGGACTGCGGACTCGGCCGTCTGGGGGTCGACGCCGAGCCGGTCGGCCAGGGCGTTGATCGGGATGTTGCCAAGGATGTCGTCGATCGCGCTCATCAGGTCCTCCATTCATCGGCCCCCTACGCCAGGGACCGGTTGGCCGCAGACTACTCAGATCAGCGGCGACCCCACCCGACATCAGTGGCGAACCGACATGCGCCAGGCGTCCGGACCTGGTCGCAGCGGGGCCCGCATTCCTCGCCACGGAGCGGCCCAGCCGTTGGTCGGAGCCGGTGCGGGGGAGGTTACCGAGCCGTCGGCCAGCAACGACAGCACCACGACCAGGGCAGCGAGCTCCTCGGCGTCGGGGTGGCCCCGGACCACCCGCAGCGCGGGATCAACGAGGTCGTCGGAGTGGCTGCCGCTCACAGCGGGATGTTCCCGTGCTTCTTGGGTGGCAGGGTCTCCCGTTTGGTGCGCAGCAGCCGGAGCACGCGGGTGATCTCGGCTCGGGTCTCGTGCGGCATGATGACCGCGTCCACGTAGCCCCGTTCAGCGGCGACGTAGGGGTTGGCCAACTCGTCGTCGTAGTCGGTGATCAGCTTCGCCCGTCGGGCGTCGGCATCTGCGGCGTCGGCCAGTTCCTTGCGGTAGAGGATGTTGACCGCGCCCTGTGCTCCCATCACCGCGATGGTCGCGGTCGGCCAGGCCAGGTTGACGTCGGCGCCGAGGTGCTTGGAGCCCATCACGTCGTAGGCGCCGCCGTAGGCCTTTCTGGTGATCACGGTGACGAGTGGGACCGTGGCTTCGGCGTTGGCGTAGATCAGCTTGGCGCCGCGACGTATTATGCCGTTCCACTCCTGGTCGGGGCCCGGCAGGAAGCCGGGCACGTCAACGAAGGTGAGCACCGCGACGTTGAACGCGTCGCAGGTTCGGACGAACCGCGCGGCCTTCTCCGAGGCGTCGATGTCCAGACAACCGGCGAAGTGCAGCGGTTGGTTGGCCACCACGCCGACACTGCGACCATCGACCCGGCCGAACCCGACCACGATGTTGGGAGCGAACAGCGGCTGCACCTCCAAGAACTCGCCGTCGTCGAGAACCCGCTCGATGACCTCCCGCATGTCGTACGGCCGGTTGGGGGAATCCGGGATCAGGGTGTCGAGGACCCGGTCGTCCTCATCGGGGTCGAGGTCGTTGCTGACCTCGAGGACCGGCGGGTCCTCCAGGTTGTTCTGCGGCAGGTAGGACAGCAGCTGCTTGACGTAGTCGATGGCGTCCTGTTCGTCGGCGGCGAGGTAGTGCGCGTTCCCGGACTTCGTGTTGTGGGTGCGGCCGCCGCCCAGCTCCTCCATCGTGACGTCCTCACCGGTGACGGTCTTGATCACGTCAGGGCCGGTGATGAACATCTGGGACGTCTGGTCCACCATGACCACGAAATCGGTCAGTGCGGGGGAGTAGACGTGCCCCCCGGCGGCGGCGCCCATGATCAGCGAGACCTGCGGGATGACCCCGGAGGCGTGGGTGTTGCGGCGGAAGATCTCCCCGTACAAGCCCAGGGAGACGACTCCCTCCTGGATCCGGGCGCCGCCACCTTCGTTGAAACCGATCAACGGGCAGCCCGTCTTCAACGCGAAGTCGATGATCTTGACGATCTTCTCGCCGTAGACCTGGCCGAGGCTGCCCCCGAAGACGGTTACGTCCTGGCTGAAGACGCAGACCGGACGGTCGTCGATGGTGCCGAATCCGGTCACTACCCCGTCACCGTACGGTCGCTTCTTCTCCATCCCGAAGGCCGTGGAGCGGTGCCGGGCAAACTCGTCGAGCTCGATGAAGGTGTCGGGGTCGAGCAGCATCTCGATCCGCTCCCGAGCGGTCTGCTTGCCGCGGGCATGCTGGCGTTCGACCGCGGCCTTCGATCCCGGGTGCACGGCCTCGTGTACCCGGTGGTGGAGATCGGCAAGCTTTCCGGCCGTGGTGTGGATGTCGGGCTCGTCCATAGAACCGCACTGTAAGGGACAAACGCGGTACGGCGTGCCGCCGACGTTTCCCGGCAATTGTCCGCAGTCGGCGGTCGAGTCGGTCCTCCCGGCTGTCGTTTCCGCGCAATCGCTCGCGAACCTCAGACACCACTACCGTGGGCGGGTGCGATATGAGGATCGGTTGGACGCCGCTGGTCTGGAAGCTGAGCTGGTTGGAGCCGATTCACTGTGGCGAACCGTGCTGGCGGTCTCCGAGACCGGATCCACGAACGCCGATCTCGCCCAGCAGGCTCGCGACGGGGCGCCGGCGGGAACCGTGCTGACCGCGCACTACCAAAGCGCTGGACGCGGACGGCTGGGTCGGGCGTGGAGCGCGCCGCCGGGGAGCGCGGTCGCGGTGTCGATACTGCTGCGGCCCGAACGCGATCCCGCTCGCTGGACCTGGTTACCGCTGCTGGCCGGACTGGCGGTCGCGGACAGCCTGCGCGGACTGGCGGGTGTGCCGGCGGTGCTCAAGTGGCCCAACGACGTGCTCGTGGACGGCGCCAAGATCTGCGGGGTGCTGGCCGAACGGGTCGAGACGTCTCAGGGGCCGGCGTGCGTGCTGGGCATGGGAGTGAACGTCGCTCTGCGGGCCGAGGATCTGCCCGTATCGACGGCGACGTCCTTGGCCGTGTTGCGGCCGGACACCTGCTTCGACCGGTCTCAGGTCATCGCGACCGTGCTGGCGACGCTGGCCTTGCTCTACCACCGGTGGGCGGCAGAGCTCGACGAGCCACTCGCGGCCGAGTACCGCCGCCGCTGCGAGACGATCGGCAGAACCGTGCGAGTGCGCGCCGGTGACGGGTCGAGCGTCGAGGGGGAGGCGGTCGCGGTGGATGAGCAGGGTCGCCTGCGAGTGCGTACGAGTGAGCGAGTGTGGACCTTCGCCGCTGGGGACGTCACGCATCTGCGCTGACCGTTCGAGCAGTCTCGACCGGGGATGCTCGGGAGCCCGCGTCCGGGATTTTTAGGCGGATCCGGATTGCCCGGGTGTGCCAGCATGGAGCGGGTGGGGTTGTCGGCCAAGCTGCTGGGCACAGACGAGCGCGTGCTGATGCACATGCGCACCCACGGGAAGGTCCTGTTCTGGCCGGCTGTCGGCCTCATCGTGAGCGGGGCGATCCTCGGCGCCGGAGCGGCGCTCGTACCGTACGACTTCCGCCCGGTCGGCCAGCTGGCGGTGGCGATCCTGGCCGCCGTGCTGGCGACCTGGTGGGCGATCATCCCCTTCCTTCGCTGGCGGACCAGCACCTACACGCTGACCGACTACCGGCTGATCGCCCGCCGCGGCATCCTCAACAAGACTGGTACCAATCTGCCCCTGGCGCGGATCAGCGACGTCACGTTCGAGCGGAGCCTCAGCGACCGGATGTTCGGTTGTGGCAGCCTCACCGTCCAGACCGCCGCCGACGCCGGACCGGTCGTGCTGCGCGATGTGCCAGACGTCGAAGAGGTTCACGTCGCCATCAGCGAACTCATTCGGGCTCGGCCGGACGGCCGGCTCCGCTGAGTCTGGTCGGTTCGCTCGAATCAGTCCTCAGGAGCGCAGATGGCCGGGTCCTCGGCGCGGACCACCGCCTGGGGGTTCCCAGTGAACACAAACTTGCGATAGGACCAGAATCGAAAAAGCGTGCCCAGGCCGAGTCCGATGACGTTGCCGGAGACGTTGTCGGCCAGTGGAGACGTGAGGTCGAGCACGTAGTGGGAGATGGCCAGGCACATCACCCCGATGCCGATCGCGATGGCGTTGAGGAGGAGGAAAACCGGCAGTTCACGCCACGGGTTGCCGCGCTCGCGGTGCCGGTAGGTCCAGTGCCGGTTGCCGAGATAGGTGATGACGGCGGCGGAGCAGATGGCGATCAACTGCGCGGTGATCGGCTTGTCCACGAGCACACCGGCACCGCCCGGCCCGGCGTAGCGCAGCACGTTGAACACCACGAACTGGAGTGCGACCCCGGTCAGCCCGACGATGCCGAACCTGATCGCCTCGGGACCGAGGTGGCAGACCATGTCCCACAGCCGCGAGAGGATTCCACCCGATTCTGAGCCGGTCTGGCCGGGTTGGGTGGAGCGGTCGGCGGGCGTCGGCATGGCGGCTCCACAGTACCGGCCTGGATCGAGCCGGCGGTTGCCTGAGTTGGCCACTATCCTCGGGCGGGTGACGGCAGACTCTCCTCGCCCGTTCGTGGTCGGCGTGATCGGCGGCGGACAGCTTGCCCGGATGATGAACGAAGCGGCCACGGCGCTTGGTCTGCGCCTGCGGCTCCTGGCCGAGGGCCCCGACACCTCAGCCGCCACGGTGGTGCACGACGTGACCGTCGGCGACTACACCGACCCGGCCGTGGTCAAGGGCTTCGCGGCTGATTGCGACGTGATCACCTTCGACCACGAGCACGTTCCCACGGCGCTGCTGCACGACCTGGAGGACTCCGGGATCGCGGTCCGACCCGGCCCGGAGGCCTTGGTGCACGCCCAGGACAAGGTGGTGATGAGGGATCGGCTCAGCGCGTTCGGTGCCCCCTGCCCGGTCTACCGAGTAGTCGGCGACGCCGACGAGTTGGTCGCGTTCGGTGACGAGCACGGCTGGCCGGTCATCGCCAAGACCTCCCGCGGCGGATACGACGGCAAAGGGGTCTTCGAACTCGCCGGGCGAGACGACGCGGCGCAACCGTTCGAGGATCTGCGGCCCGGAGTCCAAGTGATCGCGGAGGAGTTCGTCGACTTTCGTCGCGAGCTCAGCGCTCTGGTGGCGAGGTCGCCCTCGGGCCAGGCAGTCGCCTACCCCGTCTCCGAGTCCGTGCAGCGCGACGGGATCTGCGTGGAGACCACGACCCCGGCCCCCGGGCTGGACGACGATCGAGCGGTCGGCATCCAACGGCTAGCGCTGAGCATCGCCGACGAACTCGGGGTCGTCGGACTGCTCGCGGTGGAGTTGATGGAGCGAACGGACGGGTCGGTGCTGGTCAACGAGTTGGCCATGCGTCCCCACAACACCGGGCACTGGAGCATTGACGGCTCCCACACGTCGCAGTTCGAGAATCACCTGCGGGCCGTCGTCGACCTACCGCTGGGTGACCCGGCCACCCGGGTCCGGTGGACGGTGATGTCCAACGTGCTCGGTGGTTCAGTGCTCGACCTTCCCTCGGCCCTGCTGCACTGCTTCGCGCGCGATCGGCGGCTCCGGGTACAGCTTTACGGCAAAGAGGTGAGACCGGGACGCAAAGTCGGCCACGTCACCACGTACGGTCACGATCTCGATGAAGTACGTGAACGGGCCCGGCACGCCGCCGGCTATCTGATGGGAGCAGATGAGTCGACGGGAGCGGGCGAGTGACTGACCACCCCCGGGTCGGCATCGTGATGGGCTCGGATTCAGACTGGCCGGTGATGGAGGCCGCCGGACTGGCACTGGCCGAGCTGGGGATCGCGTACGAGGCGGACGTCGTGTCCGCCCACCGGATGCCGGAGGCGATGATCGCGTACGGCCGTGGGGCCCACACCCGGGGGCTGGGGGCGATCATCGCCGGGGCAGGCGGTGCCGCCCATCTGCCCGGCATGCTCGCGGCCGTGACCCCGCTGCCGGTGATCGGGGTACCCGTACCGCTGAAGTACCTGGACGGGATGGACTCGTTGCTGTCGATCGTGCAGATGCCGAGCGGAGTCCCGGTGGCCACGGTGGCGATCGGGAACGCCCGCAACGCCGGCCTGCTGGCCGCACGGATCCTGGCTGTCGGCGATCCTGCTCTGACCGGGCGACTCGTCGACTTCGCCGACCAACTCCGCGCTACGGCCGAAGCCAAGGGGGCAGCAGTCCGCGTCCCGACCGATCCAGGATCCTGAGGCCTGGGGGTACCGTGGCGAACATCGCCGGCGAGGCGCTGGGCGGCGCGTCGTTGCTGATCAAGGGGGCGCGCCTGTTGGCCCAGCGGCCCAGGCTGTTCTGGCTGGGTGCGGTGCCTCCGTTGATCATGTCGGTCGTGTTCGTGATCGGTCTGGTGGTGCTGATCACCCAGCTCGGCACCATCACCAACGCGATCACCCCCTTCGCCGACGCCTGGTCGCCGACGGTCGCTTCGGTGATCCGGGCGCTGGCCGGGGTCGGGATCCTGGGCGTCACAGTGCTGGTGATGATCATCTCGTTCAGCACCCTGACGATGGCTTTCGGAGCACCGATCTACGACAAGATCAGCGAGGCGGTGGACGCGGAGCTGACCGGCCAGCAGCCGGAGGTCGACGAATCCTGGACCAGCTCCCTCTCTCGTTCGCTGAATCAGTCGGTGGTGCTGATCACGGTCTCCGTGCTGGCCGCGGTTCCGTTGTTTCTCGCTCAGTTCATCCCGGTGATCGGCCAGACGGTGGTGCCGGTGGTTGCGGCCTGCTTCGGCGGCTGGATGCTGTGCCTGGAGTTGCTCGGTCCGAGTTTCGACCGTCGGGGCCTGCACACCCTCCACCATCGACGGACCGCGATGCGGGCGCGACGCTGGCGGAGCCTGGGGTTTTCGGTGCCGTGCTTCCTGCTGCTGGCCGTTCCGTTCCTAGCGGTCGTGGTCTTCCCGGTGGCCACCGCCGGCGGGGTGTTGTTGGCCCGTGATCTGCTCGGTCCGGGCGATCGGACGGAAGTCCGCCGCTAGGCCGAACCTCGGCTACCTCGGTGGCGGAGCGGTGCTCCCGCGCTCGACGAGCATCGGGGTGGAGTCCAGGTGGGCCGCTGGCTGGGCGCCCTCGAGCAGGCTGAACATCCTGCGACCCACGTGGCCCCCAAACGCCATCACGTCGTGATTCAACGCCGACAGGGTCGGATGCGTGATGGTGCACAGGGCGGAATCGTCCCAGGCGACCAGACTGACCTCCTGCGGGACCGCTGCCCCGAGCGCAGCCAGCGTCGACATGCCAGCGATGGCCATCAAGTCGTTGTCGAAGATGATCGCGGTGGGCCGCTCGGCCAGCCGCCACAGCTTGCGGGTCGCCTCACGACCGGCGGCGTCGGAACAGTCCGCGTGCACGATCGTGCCGGACAGCCCGTCGGCGGACACCGCCTGACCGAAGGCGAGATCGCGTACGTGGGTGTGACTGAGACCTGGTCGGCTGGCAACGCGAGCGAACCGCCGGTGGCCGAGCTGGACGAGGCGGCGGATGGCGTCGGTCATCGCGGTCGCGTCGTCGGTCCAGATGGTGGTGAATCCGCCGGTCATCCCCGGGTCACCGACCACGACCGCCGGAATCTGGAGCTCTCGGATGGCGGCGATGCGCGGGTCGGTGACCAAGATGTCGACCACGATCACCCCGTCGACGCGACGTTCGGACCACCATCGTGGGTATAGCTCGAGCTCGGTCGCTGAGGTCTCGGTGAGCTGGAGCAGCAACCCGTAGCCGCGCTGAGACAGCTCGCTTTGCAGACCGGCCACGAACTCCATGTAGAAGGGCTCCGTGGCCAGGGTCCGGGGATCCCTGGCCAGGGCCAGACCGAAGGTCTCCGTTCTCGAGCCGGACAGCATCCGCGCGGTTCGGTTGGGCGCCCAGCCCAACTCTTCGGCCACGGCAAGGATCTTGCAACGGGTCTGGTCCGAGACCCCGGGACGACCGTTCAGGGCGTAGGAGACCGCGCTCTTCGACACCCCCGCGCGACCCGCGATGTCGTTGATCGTGACCCGACTCACCCGGTGTCCTTCCACGTGTCGATACCGTGTGTCCGTCCCGAGTCACGGTAGCGACTGAACCGGTTCGGCGGAATACCGGGTCCGAGAGTGGATGTCCTCCGCCAAGTCGATGTTCAGTGGAAGGGTAGACACATCTACGCGTCACCGAGCCCAGCTCGGACCGGCTCCGCACGAGGAGAGGCATGCTCGACCCTGAACAGCTGTCCGTCCAGCTCTACACCGTTCGTGGGGCCCTCGACGAGGACTTCGACGACACCCTGGCCAAGATCGCCGAGTACGGCTACACCAACGTCGAGCCGTTCGCGTTCATACGGTTCTTCGACCAGCTGAAGGCTGGCCTGCGCTCCCATGGTCTGTCGGCGCCGACGACCCACGTCGGACTGCTGGCGGCTGAGGACCAGGACGCGATCTTCGAGGCGGCCAAGGAATTGGACATCGCCACCGTCATCGACCCGTTCACCGATCCGGCCCGTTGGCAGAGCGCCGAGGGAATCGCTGACATCGCGGGCGAGCTGAACGCGGCGGCGGAGAAGGCGGCCTCGCACGGTCTCCAGGTTGGCTATCACAACCACAACTTCGAGCTCGAGTCCATCATCGACGGCCAGTACGGGTTGGAGGCACTCGCCGCCCAACTCGATCCGGCGGTCGTACTGGAGGTTGACACCTACTGGGCCCACGCCGGCGGAGCCGACGTCCCGGCCCTGCTCGATCGCCTCGGCGATCGGGTCCAGGCCCTGCACATCAAGGACGGCGACGGGTCGCTGGACACTACCAAGCAGGTGGCGGTCGGTTCCGGGGTCCTGCCGATCGCCGACTTCCTGGCGGCCGCACCGGACGCCCTCGTCGTGGTCGAACTCGACGACAGCGAAGGTGACCTGGTCGAGGCCGTCGCCGCCAGCCGGACGTTTCTCACCGGGAGCAGACCCTGATGGCCGGAGCGGGACCGGTCGGCGTCGGTCTCATCGGCGCCGGGGTGATCAGCACCACCTATCTGGAGAACCTCAACGTCTTCCCCGACACCCGGGTGCTGGCTGTCGGGGATCTGATCCCAGAGGCCGCGAAGGCCAGGGCCGCGGCGCACCTGGTGCCGGCGGCGGGTGGGGTCGAGGCGGTGCTCGACCACCCGGGCATTGAAATCGTGGTCAATCTGACCATTCCCGCGGCCCACGCCGAAGTCGCCGAACAGGCGATCGCCGCCGGTAAGCACGTCTGGAACGAGAAGCCGCTGACCCTGGATCGGACCCGAGGGCAGGCGCTGTTGGTGGCCGCAGAAACGGCCGGCGTGCGGATCGGCTGCGCACCAGACACCTTCTTAGGCTCGGGGCTGCAGGCGGTCAACCGGGTGATCGCGGACGGCGCCATCGGAAACCCGCTGACGGCGCTGTTCTTGATGCAGCAGCCCGGCCCCGACCGCTGGCACCCCAATCCGGGGTTCCTGTTCCAAGCCGGCGGTGGTCCGCTGTTCGACATCGGCCCGTACTACCTGACCGCGCTGGTGCAGATCTTCGGTCCGGTGAGCTCGGTCGCTGCGGTCGGGTCCACCGCCCGCGAGCGCCGGGTGATCGAAACGGGGCCCAAGGCCGGCGAGGAGTTCGACGTCACCGTGCCCAGCCAGACCGCAGCGCTGGTTCGGTTTCGAAGCGGTCAGTCGTTGACCCTGCTGCTCAGCTTCGACTCCGCGGTCCCGAGGATCCTGCTGGAGGTCACCGGCTCGGAGGCCACCTTGCAACTGCCCGACCCGAACACGTTCGGCGGGGACGTCCAGGTCCACCGATGGGGCGGCGAGGAGTGGGAGACATTGGCGGAGACCACGGCGCGATCGTCTCGCGGTATCGGCGTGCTTGATCTGGCCCGAGCCATCCGCGAGAACCGGCCGCACCGGGCCACCGGCCGGCTGGCCTATCACGTGTTGGACGTGATGTCCGCCATCGCCGAATCGGCCTCCTCGGCGGCGTTCGTGTCGGTGCAGAGCACGGTGGAGCCGGCCGAGCCGCTGCCCATCGACTGGGATCCGCTGGCCGCGACAGTTTGATCTGGTTGAGGACCCGTGCTGGATCAGCTCAGGTCATTGACGCTGCGCAGCACCGGCTTGCTCGTCAGCGCCACTTCGTCCAGGCCCGAGCCCGTCACCCTGCAGACGCGCGACTCACCCGATAACAGCGTGACCAAACCCGAGTCGACTCGGGTTGCCGCGTCCGGTCGGTCCGGGAAGAGGGAGGCTCACGCACTCTAGGTCACTTGATCGGTTAAGTATGGGTGAGGCAGTGCGTATCCCGACTGAGCGGGTTTGAACACGCACGGAGCGAATTGCCGGATCCTCGCCGTAGTTACTCGCGAGTAGGTTCCGGGTCTAGGCTGGTCTGGTGAGTGCGTTCGACGAGATCTACAGTCCGACCGAGGAGCACCAGGCGTTCCGGGCGGCGGTCCGCGAGGTGTGTGCCGACAAGGTGGCGCCGCACGCGGCGGAGGCCGACGAGCTGAGCGAGTTTCCGAAAGCCTCCTTCGAGGCGCTGCGGGCGGCCGACTTCCACGCCCCGCATGTGCCGGAGGAGTACGGCGGCGTGGGTGGGGACGCGCTGGCGGTAGCCATCGTGATCGAGGAGATCGCCCGGGCCTGCGCCTCGTCGTCGTTGATCCCGGCTGTCAACAAGCTGGCGTCAGTCCCGTGGCTGCTGGTCGGTTCCGAGGAACTCAAGCAGCGATACTTCCCGCCGATGGCCACCGGGGAGGCGATGGCCTCGTACTGCCTGTCTGAAGCCGACGCCGGCTCCGACGCGGCCGGGATGACCACCCGGGCGGTGCGTGAGGGGGAGGACTGGGTGCTGAACGGGACCAAGCGCTGGATCACCAACGCCGGGGTCTCAGACTTCTACACGGTCTTCGCCGTCACCGATCCTTTCGCGGCGACTCGGGGGATCAGCGCGTTCGTGGTCGAGAAGGGTGACGAGGGGGTGTCGTTCGGAGCCCCGGAGAAGAAGCTCGGCATCAAAGGTTCGCCGACCCGAGAGGTCTACCTGGACCAGGTACGGATCCCGGGCGACCGGATGATCGGCGAGGAGGGCACCGGCTTCGGCACGGCCATGAAGACCCTCGACCACACCCGGGTGACGATCGCGGCTCAGGCGGTCGGGATCGCGCAGGGGGCGCTGGACTACGCGCTCGGCTACGTCGCCGAACGCAAGCAGTTCGGCAAGGCCATCGCGGAGTTCCAGGGTCTGCAGTTCATGCTCGCTGACATGGGCATGAAGCTCGAAGCGGCTCGTCAGCTGACCTACGCCGCCGCCGCCAAGTCCGAGCGCACGGACGCGGATCTGACCTACTTCGGCGCGGCCGCGAAGTGCTTCGCCTCGGACGTCGCAATGGAGATCACCACCGACGCGGTTCAGTTGCTCGGCGGCTACGGCTACACCAAGGACTATCCGGTCGAGCGGATGATGCGCGACGCCAAGATCACCCAGATTTATGAGGGCACCAACCAGGTGCAGCGAATCGTGATGGCGCGCCAGTTGCTGGCGGGCTTGCCTCGGGTTTGAGCGATCAGCGGACGACTTCATCCCCGACATCGGGGATGAAGTCATCCGGTGTTCCCCGACGTAGGGTGCTCCGGTGACCAGACGCGGGTGGCTGCTGTTCGGCACGCTCGGACTGGTCTGGGGCATCCCGTACCTGTTCATCCGGATCGCGGTCACCGAGCTGGACCCGGTCGTGATCGCTGGCGGTCGGACCGCGTTGGGTGCGGTGATCTTGCTTCCGTTCGCGCTGCGGGCCAAGGCGTTGCGCCCGGTATTGAGCCGGTGGCGCTGGCTGCTGCTCTTCGCCGCCGTCGAGATCATTGGCCCCTGGGTGCTGCTCGGTCACGCCGAGACCCGGTTGAACAGCTCAACCACCGGTCTGCTGATCGCCATGGTCCCGATCGTGGCGGCGATCATCCTCACCATCACCGGTCAGGATCGCCTCGGTCCGCGCCGGATCTCGGGCCTGGCCCTCGGCCTGCTCGGGGTAGCACTGCTGGTCGGGTTGGATGTCCATCTCGACGACCTGGTGGCGGTCGGGCAGATCCTCTGCGTGGTGGTCGGATACGCCCTCGGCCCGATCATCATCACTCGCCGTCTGGCTGACCTGCCGGCGATCGGGGTGATCACCGGATCCCTGGTGATCGCGACCGCGGTGTATGCGCCGTTCGCGGTCGTGCTCCGCCCGACGGCGCCGGTCAGCGGGGCCGCCATCGGGTCCGTCGTCGTGTTGGCGGTGGCTTGCACGGCCGTGGCGTTCATGGTCATGTTTGCGCTCGTCGCCGAGGCGGGTCCGGCGCGGATGACCTTGATCACCTACGTGAATCCCGCGGTGGCCATCACCTTGGGTGCGCTGGTCCTCTCCGAGCCGTTCACCGTCGGACTGCTGTTCGGTTTCCCGCTGATCGTCGCCGGCTCGATCCTCGGCACCTGGCGCTCGGTGCCGCCTGCGGGAGTAGGTCAGGCGGGCGCGTCGCCGAAGTCATCGATTCGTAGCCGCTCGCCGTCCCGGCGGGCCGACTCCCGCGCGTAGATCCACTTCACCTGGGGTTGTTCTGTCGAGCTAACCACAATAAGTGTGTCAGCTCGACAAAAGTTCGGAGGATGGTGCGGTCCAGGGTGACCAACGAGGCAGATGACTGGCTGATCGACCAGCGGCCGGTTCGACGCGTCAGCGAGGACGGTCGGGACGCGCTCCGCCGGGACCGCTGGCCGGCGACCCTGCCGCCGGTCCGTCAGCTGCTCGACGATGGACTCGACCTGGCGGGGCTGACCATCCTGGTGGGAGAGAACGGCACCGGCAAGTCGACCATCGTCGAAGGCGTGGCGGTGGCGTACGGGCTTTCACCGGAAGGTGGCTCGACCGGGGCGAGGCACTCGACTCGACCGTCGGAGTCCCCGCTGGCTCGGCACCTGCATCTCACCCGAGGGGCAGGGGCAGCCCGCTGGGGCTTTTTCCTGCGGGCGGAGACCCTGCACGGGCTGTTCACCTATCTGGAGGACCACCCCGCGCGGGAACACGAGCCGCTGTTCCACGAGCTCAGTCACGGCGAGTCCTTCTTGGCCATGCTGGCCACCCGCCGGTTCACCTCACCTGGTCTCTTCGTGCTGGACGAACCGGAGGCTGGTCTGTCGTTTACCAGCCAGCTGACTCTCGTCGGCTTGCTGTCCGAGCTGTCCGCTCAGCCGCGTACGCAGGTCTTGCTGGCCACCCACTCGCCGGTGCTGGCGGCCATCCCGGGCGCAGCCCTGCTCCAACTGGACGACAACGGGCTGACGCCGATCACCTGGGAGGACCTGATTGTGGTCGACCACTACCGGCGGTTCCTCGCGGCGCCGACCCGCTACCTGCGCCACGTCCTGCCTTGACGCCTCAGATCGACGACTACTTCGCGTACTTCTCCAGCGCGGAGGTGTCGCCCCGGGCGATCGCGTCGAACACGTCCGCGGCCCCCTGCTCGTCCCAGATGACGGCAGAGCCGACGGATGTGCCGGCGTTCGCGTCGGCGACCGGCACGGTGATGGTGATGCCGTGGTCGCCGGACACCTTGCGCATCGCGTTGGCCATCTTGACCATCTCGACGAACGAGGTGTCCTGCCCGATCGTGATCGCGTCTGCGGTCGCCGTGGACACGTTCCAGTAACGGACCGGGTTGATCACGGTCAGCGGCGACACGGACTCCTTGGCCACCGCGGCCAGCATCTGGCGCTGCCGCTGCACCCGGCCCAGATCACCGAGCGGATCGGCTTTGCGCATCCGGACGTACCCGAGCGCGTTCGTGCCATCCAGGGTCTGACAGCCCTTCGGCAGGTCGATATGGCTGTCCTTGTCCTTGATCGCCTTCGGCAGGCACATCTCGATCCCGCCGAGGGCGTTGATCACGCTGGCGAAGCCGCCGAACCCGATCTCGGTGTAGGCGTCGATCCGCAGACCGGTGTTCTGTTCCACGGTCTGCACGAGCAGCTCGGGGCCGCCGAACGCGTACGCCGCGTTGATCTTGTTGGTGCCGTTGCCGGGGATGGGCACGTAGGAGTCGCGGGGCACCGAGACCAGTGCCGGCTCCCCTCCCGGTGGGATGGACAAGATCATGATCGTGTCAGTCCGTTGGCCCTCGGTTCGGCCGGTGCCGAGCTTCTTGCGCTCCGCCTTGGTCAGTCCCTCCCGGGAGTCCGAGCCGACCAGCAGGAAGGTGGTCCCCGGCTGGTTGCCCGGCCGATCACCGCTCGGGGTGTCATCGACCCGCTCGATCCGGGTCCAGGCGTAGACCGGAACCGCGATCAGCCAGATCAAGAACGCGGCGAGAACAGCGGCGAGCACTCTGAGGGCCGGACGCTTCCTCTTCCCCGCCGGTCCGGCCGGGGGCTGCGGGCCGCCTGGGCGTCCCGGGCCACCGGGCTGTGGCTGTCGGGGTGGCATCTGCTGTTGACGGCGGTTTGGCGGTGCCGGTCTGCCGAGGGCCTCAGGGGGGAGCACCCGGGTCGGTTCGGGTTCAGACGCACGGGGCTGCTCGCGACCGTACAGCCAGTCCAGATCGTCGTCGCGGCCGCTCGGCATGCCTGCGAGCGTACCTGCGAGCGCGCCGGGCGGTGTTCCCCTGTGACCTCGGCGTGGCGGCCGGTAGCGGCCGCCCCGGCCGACCATACTGGCTCAAGTTCTCGCCGAACGCCCTTCCCCGATTGACGAAAGGCTCCCCGTGTCTGACACCGGAGTGGACGAACCGCAGTTGCCGCCGTCGCTGCGGACCTCGCGTCAGCGCAGTGAGCGGGTCAAGCTGCGTCGGGGACTCGGCTTCTTGGGCATGACCCTGGTGCTGCCTGGGTCGGCGCAACTGGCGGCCGGCAATGCCAGAGTCGGTCGGATCGCGCTGCGGGCGTGGGCCGTGCTGTGGTCAGTGCTGCTGCTCCTCGCTCTGGGAGTTCTCGTCTGGCGCTCAGCCCTGGTCAACCTGTTCACCAATGCCGCCGTTCTGGTGTTGCTCCAGCTGTCGTTGGTGGCGCTGGGAGTCGCTTGGGGGCTGTTGTTCATCGACGCGTGGCGCCTGTCCCGCCCACCGGAGCTGGCCCGTCGACACCGGCTCGGCTTCGCCACGCTCACCGCTGTCCTGGTGCTGGTCGTGGTGGGCGGACTGGTCGCCTCGGCCTCGATCGTCTCGAGTCAGCGCAGCCTGATGACGACCGTGTTCGCGGGGGGAGGCGACACCCAGGCCAAGGACGGGCGCTACAACATCTTGCTGCTGGGCGGCGACGCCGGGAAGGGCCGGACCGGCCTGCGACCGGACAGTCTGACCGTGGCGAGCGTGGACATGTACACCGGGCGGACGGTGCTGATCAGCCTGCCACGCAACATGGAAGACGTGCCCTTTCCCGCTGCCTCCCCGATGCACAAGAAGTACCCGAACGGGTTCGGCTGCAAGGACCACTCCTGCATGTTGAACGCGGTCTACACCTACGCCACCGAGCACAAGAATCTCTACCCGGACGCGGAGGATCCCGGCGTCCAGGCCACCAAAGAAGCGGTCGAGGGCGCGACCGGGCTGAGGATCAACTACTACGCGTTGGTCGACCTCAAGGGCTTCAAGGCTCTGGTCGACGCGGTCGGTGGCATCCGGCTCGACGTCAATCGTCGAGTACCCATCGGCGGTGGCGGCAGCAAGATCTACGGCTACATCGAGAAGGGCAAGAACCAGCGGCTGGACGGCAAGCACGCTCTGTGGTTCGCCCGCTCTCGCTCCGATTCCTCCGACTACGACCGGATGGCCCGGCAGAAGTGCGTGATGAGCGCGATGCTGAACCAGCTGGACCCGATGACCGTGCTCACCAACTTCAATGAGATCGCGGCCGCCGGCAAGGAGATCGTCGAGACCGACATCCCGCCGAGCAAAATCGACCAGTTGATGGATCTGGCGTCGAAGGCCAAAGAGAAGCCGATCTCCAGCATCGCTCTCGTGCCGCCGGTGATCTATCCCGGCAGTCCCGACGTCGCCAAGATGCACAAGCTGGTGCAGGCCAAAATCGCGAAGGCCGAGGCGAAGGACGAGCCCAAACCGACCACGACCGGGCAGCCGACCACGCAGTCAACGTCCGCCCCGTCGGCCGAGACCTCGACTTCGCCCAGCGCAAAGAAGAAGAAGAAGCCGAAGTCGACTCCCAGTCTGAAGCCAGGGCAGCAGACCGAAGATCTCGAGTCGATCTGCTCGGCTAGCTGAGCGCGACCTCGGTGGTGTCGAGGCAGCCCGGCTCAGGTGGGCACAATGGACCGGTGCATGAGGGCAGCGGGCGCGATGCAGCAGAGCTGCACGAGGGCAACGGGAGCGAGGCAGCGAAGCTCGGGTGGCCCGGGGTGAGTGTGGTGATGCCGGTGCTCAACGAGGAGCGGCATCTGCGGGCCGCAGTGCGAGGTGTGCTCGACCAGCGCTATCCGGGCGAGCTGGAACTGATCATGGCGATCGGTCCGTGCGCCGATGCCACCCGTCAGATTGCCGAGCGGCTAGTGGCCGCCGATCCGCGGCTGACCATCGTGGACAACCCGGCTGGCCGGACCCCGCACGCGCTCAACCTCGCGGTCGAGTCGGCTCGGCACGACATCCTGGTCCGGGTCGACGGGCACGGTGAGCTGGGAGATCGCTACATCGAGCGGGCGGTCGAGCTGCTGGCCGAGACGGGCGCGTCCAACGTCGGCGGCGTGATGGAAGCACTCGGTAAAACGCCGTTTGAGGAGGCAGTCGCCTACGTCTACACCAGCCCGTACGGGCTCGGGGGTGCCGCGTTCCACTCCGGTGATGTGCCGGCCGGCCCAGCGGAGACTGTGTTCCTCGGCGTCTTCCAACGCGCCGATCTGATCGCGGTCGGAGGCTTCGACGAGACGATGCACCGAGCCCAGGACTGGGAGCTCAACTACCGGCTCCGACAGTCAGGCCGGCTGGTCTACTTCTCCCCCGATCTACGCGTCACGTACCGACCGCGTTCCACCCTCAAGGCACTGGCGCGACAGATGTACGCGACCGGCACGTGGCGACGTGAGGTGGTCAAACGACACCCGGACACGGCCAGCCCTCGCTATCTCGCCCCACCCGTGGCGGTCGTCGGCATCGCCGCGGGAACCCTTGGAGGCCTGCTCGGACGGCTGGCCGGTTCCCGGCTCCTCTCCGTCGGGCTGTTGGCCCCCCTCGGCTACGCTGCCTTCGTCCTCTACATCACCGCGACCGCCCCGCGCAGTTTGTCGCCGGTCGCCCGCCGCTGGCTGCCGGTCGTGCTGGCGGCCACCCACCTGTGCTGGGGCAGCGGCTTCATCGTCGGCCGGCGGTAGCGACCGCTTCCAGGTCACCAGAGCACCAGCCGAGCACCCGTCCACCATCCCGCCCCGAGCAAGGATTCAGACGATGGCCACGACCCTGCACCACTGGCAGAACGGGGGGCCCTTCGCGGGCACGGGCGGACGCTTCGGCGACGTCACCAACCCAGCGACCGGTGAGATCACCGCCCAGCTCGCCCTGGCCTCGGAGTCCGATGTCGAGACCGTCGTCGGTGCCGCGGCGGCGGCGTTCCCGGCGTGGCGGGACACCTCGCTCGCCCAACGTACGCAGGTGCTGTTCGCGTTCCGTGAGCTGCTGAACGCGCGGAAATCCGAGCTGGCCGCGATCATCACCGCCGAACACGGCAAGGTCTGGTCCGACGCTCTGGGCGAGGTCTCCCGCGGGCAAGAGGTCGTGGAGTTCGCCTGCGGCATCCCGCACCTGGTGAAGGGTGGGTTCAGCGAGAACGCCTCGACCAAGGTCGATGTGCACTCGGTCCGGCAGCCACTCGGTGTGGTCGGGATCATCTCGCCGTTCAACTTCCCGGCCATGGTGCCCATGTGGTTCTTCCCGATCGCCATCGCCGCGGGCAACACCGTGGTGCTGAAACCCAGTGAAAAGGTGCCCAGTGCCGCACTCTGGCTAGCGGAGCTGTGGACCGAGGCTGGACTGCCGGACGGGGTGTTCAACGTGCTGAACGGGGACAAGGTCGCCGTCGATGGGCTGCTCACCCATCCCGACGTGCAGTCGATCTCCTTCGTCGGGTCCACCCCGATCGCCAAATACGTTTACGAGACGGCCACCTCTCATGGTAAACGGGTCCAGGCGCTGGGCGGGGCCAAGAACCACATGCTGGTGCTGCCGGACGCCGATCTGGATCTGGCTGCTGACCAGGCGGTGAACGCCGGATACGGATCCGCCGGTGAACGGTGCATGGCGATCTCCGCCGTGCTGGTGGTCGGCGGAGTCGGCGACGAGTTGGTGACCAAGATCGCCGAGCGGACCCGCGGGTTGCGAACCGGCGACGGTACGCGGGGCTGCGACCTGGGTCCGCTGGTCAGCGCCGCCGCCCGCCAGCGGGTGTCGGGCTACATCGACGCTGGCGAGGCCGCCGGGGCCACCGTGGTGGTCGACGGTCGGACGGTGCGGCCGGACGCCGACGCGCAGGGCTTCTTCGTCGGTCCGACCCTGTTCGACCACGTCGACACCGAGATGAGCATCTACACCGACGAAATCTTCGGTCCAGTGCTCGCGGTCGTCCGCCTCGACACCTACGACGAGGCCGTTCGGCTGATCAACGACAACCCGTACGGCAACGGCACCGCGATCTTCACCAACGACGGCGGCGCGGCCCGTCGGTTCGCCAACGAGGTCACCGTTGGCATGGTCGGCGTCAACGTACCGGTGCCCGTCCCGATGGCGTACTACTCCTTTGGAGGCTGGAAGTCCTCGTTGTTCGGCGACACCCACGCCCACGGCACCGAAGGCGTGCACTTCTTCACCCGCGGCAAGGTCGTCACGTCCCGCTGGCTCGATCCCAGCCATGGTGGGCTGAACCTCGGCTTCCCACAGAACACCTGAGGTCACCTTCACCCGCGTTATGTCGAGCCAGCGCTGACTTATGTCAGGTGTTCTCGACCGTAGTCGCGGTCACGCCGTCCCACCAGTCGAGGACGCGGGTGGCGTAGAACGTGAGCCAGGGGGAGGGTTCGCCGGGCGGCACGTCGACCTCGAACCACACCCGGCCGGGGTGGCGACGCTCCTGCAGCCACGTCCCGTCGCGGCCACGGGCGGCGCGGATCGCCGCGATCGCCTCGCCGAGCCGCGAATCCGGCGCGGTGGGGTCGTGCAGCGCCGCCGCCCGGAAGTAGTCCACCGCGTTCAACACGCTGTAGAACCAGCGGAACGGGTACGCGAACCGGGTCACCCATGGCCCTACCAGCTCACCGGTCGAAACCGTGCGCAGCAGCCGCCGCGCCAGCAGATACTCCTCCCCACCCCGCCGAGCCGCCCGCAACACCTCACTACCGCCGGTGCTGACCTCGTAGGACAGCAGTCCTCTCAGCGAGTTGAGGGTGGAGTGGAAGGACGAGCGGGTCGAGCCCTCCACCCACTCGCAGTTCCAGCCCCCGTCGGCCAACCGGTGATCGAGGAACCACTGCGCGAGCCCGGAGACGTCCGCTCCCAGCCAGGCGCCGTTGGCGAGGGTGTAGGCGTTGACGCAGCAGTCGACCTCTCCACTCCAGTACGGCAGGTCGTCGTACTCCCAGCGGCTGTTCGCGGCCAGCAGGTCGGCGGTGCCGGCGAGGACACTCGGGTCCAGTCCCCAGTCCCGGAGAGTGTTGAGCGTCCAGGTCGTCGCCGTCCACGGCTGACCTGCGTCCTCGGCTGCCTCGGGGCCGCTGAAGTCGAATCCGCCGGGGAAGTGGGCTCCACCGGCCCACTGTCCGTCGGCGTCCTGCGCCGCGAGCAACCGCGCCCCGAATCCCTCGGTGGCGATCCGGGCCCGGGTTGCCTTCCAGACCGGTGGCGGCTCGCCGGCGAGGTCGCGTTCGACCTGCCAGCGCAGGGCCGGGTCGGAGTCGAGCAGCCAGTCGAGCAGGTCCGGAGACAGCGGCATGACCGCAGGCTACCGGCGCCTACCGCGCGACGTTCTCGGTGACCCGGACCCGCTCGATGCCGGCGTCGTCGTCTCCGACCACGACGACCACGGATCCGTCGCCGATGACGGCGGCGAGCAACCCGTCACGGACGGTGGCCAGCGGCGTGCTCGGTCGCAGCAGCCTCCGTCCGACCGAGCCGGGCAGCGCGGCCAGGTCGGCCTGGGTGAGGAGCCCCTCCGCCGACCGCCAGGCCAACTGCTCGGCCGGCACCGGCGTCGCCGCGTACTGATCAGGCTGTCCGGGAACCTCAAGGCCGTAGTCGGCGACTCCATTCGGCAAGGTGCCAGGGAAGGGAAGGGCCAGCGGATGCAGACTGCAGGCCAGCAGGTCCGCGCCCGCAGCCCCGGCGATCGCAAGTCCCTGCTCGAACACCGGTCCGGTGACCACCAATTGGACCTCCTCGAGGTCCTCGACCGCCACGACCGATCCGGTCCGCCAGCAGGCCAGCTGCCAGATCGCGGTCACCCAATGCCCGGGATGAGTGCGGGCCAGGTCCAGCAGCACGACCTCGCCCGGGTCCAGCCCGTACTCGTCGGTCAGCAGGTGGCAGGTCTTGTCGACCCAGTTGGTGACCGTGATCGCCGACAGCTCGGTCCGCTCACCGGTCGCGAGGTCGTAGTAGGTGATCAGGGGTTCGCCACCCCTGCTCTCGGTCCGGCGTTGCAGGCGGCGGGAGATGAGCTGCATGGCGGCGATCGTAGGCTAATGACCCGCGCTGGGTGCGACTTCGGGCGTGACCACTGAGGCGGCGATAGCCTGGGCCGATGCGTCACGTGCTCATCATGGCCGGTGGATCGGGGAAACGGCTGTGGCCACTGTCCCGGGCAGACATGCCCAAGCAGCTGTTGCGGATTCTCGGCGGTCGGTCGCTGCTGCGACTGGCGTACGACCGGCTGCAAGGGGTGGTCGAACCGGCGCAGATCTGGGTCTGCACCGGGGCCGACTACGCCGACGTGGTGGCCGCGGAGCTGCCCGAACTCGATCGAGGCAACATCTTGGGCGAGCCTGAAGGCCGCGACTCGATGAACGCCATCGCCTGGACCGCGGCGGTGCTGGCCGAGCGCGATCCCGACGCGGTGATGGCGGTCGTGGCCTCCGACCAGATCATGCGTCCGGCGTCCACCTTCGCCGAGGCGTTGGGTGAGGGCTTTGCGGTGGCCGAAGCCGACCCGCACGCCCTGGTTACCTTCGGGGTGGTGCCGACCACGGCCCACACCGGGTACGGCTACCTGCATCGCGGGGAGGCGCTTGCCGGACGGCCCGACGTACGCCAGGTGCTCGCCTTCAAGGAAAAGCCCGACCGGTCCACGGCGGAGCGCTACCTGGACTCGGGGGAGTACTGGTGGAACTCCGGCATGTTCGTCTGGCGGGTGGCCACCGTGCTCGATCAGCTGCGCCAGCTGCTGCCGGACACGTACCGCCTGGTCACCGAGCTGGCCGCCGAACCGGACCAGCTCGCCGTGATCTACCCCAAGCTGGCCAGGATCAGCGTCGACTATGCGGTGATGGAACCGGTGTCCCAGGGACGGACGAACGCGTACGTGGTCGCGGTGCAACTGCCGATCACCTGGCACGACGTCGGCGGTTACCCGTCCCTGCGGGATCAGCTGCCCTGGGATGAGCACGGAAACGCCGTCACCGGTACCGCCGTGCTGGTCGGGTCGCGGGACAATCTGGTGCTCAATGAGACCGAGGGCCGTCTGCTGGCCGCGGTCGGCCTGCGCGACACGGTGGTGGTGCAGACCGATCAGATCACCGTGGTCGCTCCGCTGGGGGAGGCGGAGCGGGTCAAGGAACTGGTCGCCGAGGTCACAGCCCGGCTGGGTGCGACCTACGCCTGACCCTCAGGTGTGCCGTTCTGCTCGCCCAGAGCGGTCGCTGCCGCCAGCAGATCCCGGACGAGCTGAGAGGCCTCTTCGCCCAGCACGCTGCGGTGGAGGAGAACCTCGGCCGCCTCGGTGGCACTTAGGCCAACCAGATGCTCGTACGCCTCCGGCATCCCCAGCGACCGACACAGCGCGGCCAGGACCGCTTCGCGGGAGCCGTGACTGAACAAGTCCTCGCGACCGGAGCGCACGATGGCGTTGGCGCCGAGTCTGCCGGCGGGTTGGGTGCCGACCAGATCGCCGCGTCCGCGGATCACCGCCACCGGCCGACCGGCGAGCTTGCCCTTGACCAGGTCGGCCGCGGCCGCGAGCTCGTCGGCCACGGCCATCGTGGTCACGGCCAACTCGTTGCCGTACGGGTCGACCTGGCCCGCGTAGGGCTCCAGCATCCGCACCCCGGCCGCGCCGATCGCGTGGTCGGTCTGCCCGAGACGCCACGGGCGACCGGCCGTGTCGGAGACGATCACCCCCACGTCGCCGCCGGCGGCCCGGCTCAGATCGTTGGCCAGCCGCTGGGCGGAGGCGTCGGGATCCCGCGGTAGCAGCAGGATCCGGCTCGGGTCGACGTTGGAGTTATCCACTCCGGCGGCAGCCAGGATGAGCCCGGTCTGGGTACGGACGATCCGCAGGTTGCCACGCTGGGCCACCACGGCCTGCGACTCGGCGGCGATTGCCGACTCGCGATCGAGGGCCGAGGCGGACCGGTTCTCGGCCTTGCTGACGACCTTGGAGGTGACCACCACGATGTCACCGGGTCGCAGCGGACCGTGCTCGTGGTTAGCGACGGCGGTGATGATCACCGACACCAGATCAGTCGACGCATCGACCTCGCCGATCCCGTCCGGCGCGAACAGCAACATCGCCGAGCGTGCTCAGACCACGGCTTTGACCGCAAGCCGGATGAATTCCGCGGTCGCCTCGGGCGTGGTCATGATCAGCCCAGTGACCGCCACGTTCAGCCCGGATCGTTCGAGCTCGGCCGCGCTTGCCCCGTCCGCGGTGTCCATCACCCACAGGTCCAAGACCCCGCCGCCAACCCGACTGCCGTAGTGTCGGCCGACCGCGGCGGCGTCGACCGCGACGCCGATCGCCGGCAGCAGCCGATCGGCCATGCCCAGCACCGGCGCCCCGCCGAGGATGCCGGCGAAGCCGATCACCGGCGCCGAGGTCGTCCGCAGGCTGTCTCGGATGCCGGGTACCTCCAGGATCGGGCCGATCGAGACCACCGGATTGCTGGGGGCGATCAGCACCAGGTCGGCGGTGGCGATGGCCTTGGCGACTCCTGGGGCCGGTCGGGTGTGGTCGATGCCCGTACGCCGGATAGCGAGCGCCTCGGGTTCGGCGTGCAGCCGCACCCAGTACTCCTGGAAGTGCACCCACCGCCGCTCGTTCTCACCGCTCGGGTCAAAGATCATCACCTCGGTCTCGACCACGTCGTCGGTCATTGGCAGCAGTCTCAGGCGCGGGTCGTGGCCGAGCCAGCGTGCGGTGATCAGCCGGGTGACCTCGGAAAGCGAGTGGCCGGCGGCCAGCAGCTGGGTGCGGGCGATATGGGTGGCCAGATCGAGGTCGCCGAGCCCGAACCAGGCCGGCTCGAGACCGTACGCGGCCAGCTCGGCGGAGACCCGCCAGGTCTCTGCGGCACGGCCCCAGCCGCGGTCGGTGTCGATCCCGCCGCCGAGGGTGTAGGCCATGGTGTCCAGGTCCGGACAGATTCGCAGACCGTGCAAGGTGATGTCGTCGGCGGTGTTGACCACCACCGTCAACTCAGCGTCTGGATAGCCCGCTCGCACCCCGGAAACGAACCGCGATCCGCCGACCCCGCCTCCGAGCACCACCACCTGCACGGCGACCAGTGTCCCACGAGCGGGGAGTCGACGGCCCAAGTGGATCGGCTGGGCCGCGATCGCGCGGCGATCGCCGTTAAGGTGAGCGCCATGCAGCCGTGGCTCCGATGGCGCGAGCCCTTGGCGGTGACGTTGCTGGTCGCTCTCATCGGGATGCTCGCAATCCGCTCCATCAGTCTGGCAATCGCCCTCCCCGGCACCGGATCGCCGGGCTTTCTCTGGGCCATCCCGGGCGGCGACTCGCTGTTGCTGCTGGCCACCACGGCCGCCGTCGTGTGGTGTACGACGCCGGTGGCGGCGGGCGGTTCCGGTGACGGTGTCAGTGAGGATGTGCCGGAGCAGAGTCCGCACGCCTATCCGATCGCCGTCGCCGGCCTGCTGGTGGTCGGGTTCACGGTGACCGTCTGGGCCGTACTCGCGGTCTGGGACCTGGTCTCGATCCTCCGCCTGCCGGCGCCGGCTCCGGGTTTTGTCTTGCCGATGATCGAGGGCGTGGTGCGCCTGGTCGTCCCGCTCGCCGCGCTGATGGCCGCGGTCCTCGCTTTCCGTCGAGCGGCCGACGCTCACCGAACCAGGGAGCAGCCGGCCGCCGTCGACCAACCGAGGATCGACCAACCAGAAATCGACCACACGGCGCCCGACGACCCGGCCGCCGCGTCGGCCAGCCCGGACCGACTGCCTGCCGCGTGGCAGGCCGACGAAGCCGCGGGTGCGGTGTGGCTCACCGCAGACGATGCCGCGGAGGGCCGCCCGGGGCTGTCGTGGTCGGGAGATTCGGAGCCGAGTACCGACTGGGCCTCAGACCCGACCATCGATCCGCCGGACCCGGACCTCAGCCCGGACCCGCGGGATGACCCCGGTCAGCCCGGGTCCGACGACAGACCACAGGAAACGGAGCCGTCGCGATCCTCCGCCGAGGACGACGACCTGCGCTGAGCAGCAGTCGGAGGCCTTATCTCATCCGCCACCGCCTGCTCAAACCGGGTCTATATCAAACTTGCACTTGACTTTGGTGCATTTACAGGCGTGTAATTTCACCCATGTTGTTCGACTGTGGTGACATTGCCGACGCTTCGGCGTCACGGGAGGTCGCTCGGTCGACGCATGACTGTCGCGGGGCCGCGAACCCCGTCGGCACCACATCCCGGGTCGAGGAGGCAACACGATGGAGCAACTGGTCGAAGTCGACGAAGGCGCGCTGAGTTGGCAGGAACGGGCGCTGTGCGCCCAGACGGATCCGGAGGCGTTCTTTCCCGAGAAGGGCGGCTCGACCCGCGAGGCCAAGAAGGTCTGCCTGTCCTGCGACGTCCGCGCCGAGTGCCTGGAGTACGCGCTCGGGCATGACGAGCGGTTCGGGATCTGGGGCGGTTTGTCGGAGCGGGAGCGGCGCAAATTGAAGAAGCGCGCGGTCTGACCGCTGGCGTTGCCGTACCGCCATCGAGATGGACCCAGCATCTCAGCGCGTCTGCGGATCTCGTTCTGCTGAGCAGGGGGAAGATCTCCACGAGCGACATGAGCGGATCGTCCGCGTGTCGCGTCAGCTCTGCGCGCTGGAAACGACAGTCATCTGGACTCGGGCGCCCAAGACATCCAACGCGGCCTTCGTGGGCCTGCTGACGCGCGGCTAGGGCGTTGGCGTCCTAGAGACGCGATGCTCTGCTTCTTCCTGCAGGGTTCGCGTACAGTGGTGCGGCCGTGGCCGGGTCCCGACTCGTCGGAGACTCGCGCCGCCGGATGCCCAGCCGATCGCCCACGACGAGGTTCTCCCCACACCCTATGGACACCGACCTGAGCGCGGACGCCCGGGATCCTCGGCCGCAGTCTCCACTGCCGTCGGCCCGGGGCCGCGACTTGACATCCTCAGACTCGAACCAGTCTGACAGCTGGGATGACTTTCGCTCTACCGACGACCAGGACGAACCCGATCGCTGGGCCTGGCTGGCCGAGCAGTCTTCGGCCCCGGACCCGGCGGATCTGACCGGTTGCACCGTCACCGGCATCTTGGTCACCCTGGATGCGGAGAACTGGTTGCCCGAGACCCTGGCCGCACTGTCCCGATCGACGTACCGGCCGAGCCGACTGGTCGCCGTCGACAACGGCAGTACTGATGCCACCGTCCAGCTGCTGGAGCGAGCGCACCGACACGGAGTGCTCGACGCCGTCTACTCCGGTGCCGAACGGCGCGGTTTCGGAGCCGGCGTCGCGGCGGCGCTGCGCGAGGAGGACGCGGCGGCGCTGCGCGAGGAGGACGCGGCGGCGCTGCGCGAGGAGGACGCGGCG
>JAKDLH010000162.1 GCA_030452945.1 Microlunatus sp.
CCGACGCTGCGGCCGCCACCTACGGCTGCGGTCCCGACGGTTGGCGGGACACGTCGGTAGGCTCAGCGCCCATGCGCTGCCGTGTCGAGCTGGGGAATCCTGCTGATCCGGCAAGCGTCGCGTACCGGATCAGCCGGACGATCATCGAGGATGTCGTCTACTCCGCGGTCACGGCGCAGTTGACGGAGATCGGTATCGACCTGAACGGTCCGCCTGGCTATCTGGTCTGGCTCGATCAGCGTCATTACCAGTTTCTGGCCCGGTGCGCCGACGCCGACAGCCCGGCAGTGGGACCGGTCGGCCGACAGCCGCGGAACTACTTGATCACCGCGACCATCACGGATTCGTCCGCCGTTCCGCAGCGGGCCGAGGCTGAGCTCTTCCACCACGATGCCGATCCGGAGATCAACGCTCCGTGACGCCATACCTGGCCGACAGCTGCGACGTGAAACGTCGGGATTAGGCTCGACCGATGGCCAAGAAGGGGAAGGGCCGCGACGGCCGTCGACCACCGCAACGGCGACCCGTGAGGGATGCGCCGCCCGGTCGGTCGCGTACCGACGAGGCCGAGGCTCAGGATCTCTTCCAGGATCTCCGGTCGGCTTTGCGTTCGGAGGATCCGCTGGTGCTGCTCGCGATGGTCAGCTCGCTGCTCGTGGTCACCGATCCGCGTCCACTGGACGTGCTCGCTCCGGAGCCGGAGAAGACGCCCAGGCTGGACGAGCTCGTGGAGTCGTTCATCGGCACCCCGTACGCGGAGACGACCGCGGTCTTGACCGCGATCGCGGCCTTGGTGCCCGACGAGGTGATGGCGGCGCGGATCGGCCGGGAGCTCGCGCAGCGCCAGCATCCGCTGCCCGCCTGGCTCCGCGGTCTCAAGCAAGCGACGATCGAGTCCGATGTGTGGTTCCTCACTCACGTCCTCGGCGACGGTGACGACTACCTGCTGGGCGTGACGCTGTCGGCCGGGCACAGCCTGTCGGCATTGGTGTACGTGGACCACAACCTCGGCACGGTGGTGAAGGACGCCTTCGTGATCCCCGAGCCGCTCGCTCACCTGACGGCAGAGCTGGCGAGCCAGTTCATCGACGACGACCAGTCGCTGAGCCTGGTCGACCCCGCCACCGCCCGGGCGGTGGTCGAGGAGGCGATCGACCTGGGTTCGCGGACCTACCCGCCGCTGAAGTCGGACACCTGGCCGATGTGTCGCCCGCTGATCGAGTGGATGCTGCGCAAGCTCCCTGCTGGCGGGGTGGTCCCGGATCGGGCGGAGTGGTCGGAGCGGCAGATCGCGGCGCTCGCCGACGACTTCTTCGCCTCCCCGTTCGCAACTGGGCTCGACGATCGCGACCGACGGGGCCTGCTGGAAAGCGTGCTCTGGTTCGGTACCGGTTACGGCACCACCGACCCGCTGCGCTGGAGTTCGGTCACGGTCGAGATGCTGCTGCTGGACTTCGTCCCGCGGAAGGTGATGGCCGAGCCCAGCTACCTGGCCCGGCTGCCGGAGTTGCTGCGAGCCTTCGTCCGGTACGCCCACGACCGCAGCGGCATTCGCGACTCGCTCACCGCGGCGGCGCTGACCGCGATCGACGGACACGAGCCCGAATACCAGCAGCTGATCCGGTCGGGCCGATCGCAGGGGCCGGCGGGCCTGATCGCGAGCATCCTCGGTGCCGCTGGTGACGACGGCGTTGACGACACGTTCGACCACCTGGGTGGGCTGGTGCTGGAGCACCTGGCCGCCACGGTCGGCGGCTCCGATCGACTGCAGGCGCTGGACGACAAACCGCTGCCCGACGAGCCGTTCGGCTGGGTTGGGGTGCCCGACGACACCCGGCCGATCGTCGAGCAGGTGCTCGAGCGCTGCGACCGGTGCGCCGACGAACTGTTGGACGCCGAGCACCGGACGGCGATGCGACGCTTCCTGGGTCGAGCGGCCGTAGCCGATCCCGCGCTGTTTCGCCGCAAGGCGTCTCCGGGGCGCGGCGCCGCCGCGATCGCCTGGGTGATCTGCCGGGCCAACGGCACCGCCGGCGGCCGGACCGGGCTCTCGGTCGGGGATCTGCTGGCCCACTTCGAGGTCAAGGGCAGCGTGTCCCAACGCGCCGAGCCGCTGTTGAAGGCGAACGGCGTCGACCCGTACGGCTTCAGCTACTCACCGCATCTCGGCACCCCGGATCTGCTGGTGTCGGCCGCCCGGGCGGAGCTGATCGAGCGCCGGGACCGCTGGCTGGCCGAGGACTGGGACGACTGATCGCCGGAGCCGAGTGGCTGTCGACGACTGCGGTCCGAACCGGTCCCGCTCGCTGATTGGGTGGCGCGGCTGAGGGAGCTTAGATCGCCCCAAACCCCTCAATTGCGCCAGTCGTCGTACGCGGCCGCGTCGTCCTCGAGGGTTGTCAGTGGTCTGTGTCAGCATGGGCGGACCATGCGATAGGACGAGATCGAGCACCTCCAGGCCCACCATCCGGCCTGGGTCTTGCTCCGCTCCCCGCACGCGCCGTTGATCCTGGCTTTCCTGGCGCGGGTGTTCGTCGACGCAACCGGGGCGGGCAACCGGCGCACATCCTGGTCGGACAGCTCGACGACGAGCTGTACGCGCTGAACTCCCGCGCAGACGACGGCGACGCCCCGTTCCCGCGTGCCGCATCCGCGTATCTGGACGAGTGGTCGTCACCGGAGAAAGGCTGGCTGCGCAAGTACTACCCGGTCGGCGCCGACGAGCCCCACCACGACATCACCCCGTCGGTCGAGAAAGCGGTGCTGTGGCTGAAAGACCTGCGACGGCGAGGGTTCGTCGGCACTGAGTCGCGGCTGAACACACTGTTCGAGCTGCTGCGGCGGATGGTACCCGGCGCCGACGCCGATCCGGAGAGCCGGCTGGCCGAACTGCGCCGACGCCGGGCCGAGCTCGATCAGGAGATCGCCCGGGCCGAGCGCGGAGAGGTCGAGCTGCTGGACGCGACCCGGCAGCGCGACCGCTACCACCAGTTCGCCCGCAACGCCCGCGAGCTGCTGGCCGACTTTCGCGAGGTCGAGGAGAACTTCCGGATCCTCGACCGGCGGCTCCGGGGAGCAGATCGCCGGCTGGTCGGGATCCAAGGGTGCCCTTCTCGACGAGGCGCTGAGCAGCCGCAACTCCATCACCGAATCCGACCAGGGGCGCAGCTTCCAGGCCCTGTTCGACTTCCTGCTGTCCATCAGCGGCAGGGCGAGCTCACCGAGCTGCTGGATCGTCTTGGCCAGATCGCCGATCTGGAGGAGCTGGACCGCTTTCTCCTCGGTCGAGCGTGGGAACTGCGTGCCACTGTCCGTGGCTGGGACGCCATGTATGTCGCCCTCGCGGAGCTGATGGATGCGCGGTTGCTCACCACGGATGTACGGCTTGCGCGGGCCATCGGTCCACGGTGTCAGATCGAGGCCTTCGGCGACTGAGGGACGGAAGCATCCTCATCCAGGAGCGGGCCGCAACACGGGATCGGGAGGGTCACGAGCGGAGGTCGGGGGCAAGCCGATCTCCGAGGCTGGTCGCCTCCGGAGTTTCGCTACGGCGTCCCCAGGCGGGCGCGTGCTCGGGCAGCAGCCCGATCGCGACGGCGTACGCGGGGACCCCGCGTAGGCGCGGGAACCGCTGCAGCAAGCGCAGGGCGGGCGGCACCGACTCCGTCCGGCCCCGGCCGAGCGGCCCGCCGCCGACGATGTAGCGGTGGGCGAGTCGCTGGCCGAATTGGGTGATCGCGGTGGGGAGCCAGCGACGCGCCTGCACCGCAGCTAGGTCCAGCGTCCTCAGCCGCCTGCTGGCCAACCGCGGTCCGATCCGGCGGGCGGCGGCGACCGCGTCTTGCACCGCGAGGTTGATGCCGACGCCCCCGACCGGTGACATGGCGTGGGCCGCGTCGCCGATGAACAGCAGGCCGGGGGCCCACCATCGCCGGAGTCGGCTGATCTGGACCGACAGCAGTTTCACGTCCTCCATCGAGTCGAGCGCCTCAACTCGGTCGGCCAGCCACGGGAGGGCCTCGACCAACCGGTCGCGGAACGCCTCCAGCCCGGCTGCTCGCAGGTCGGCGTCGGTACCCTTCTTGATCAGGTAGCCCAGCTGGAAGTAGTCGCCACGGTCGATCAGCACGACCATCGCGCCACGGGTGAGCCGGCCCAGACCTCTGATCGGGTCGTCGTCGTGGCGAGGCAGCCGGAACCACAAGACGTCGATCGGCACGCCGAACTCCCGGGCCCGACGCCCGACCGAGGTCCGTACAGCGGAGGTGCGTCCGTCACACGCGACGACCAGATCCGCGGCGAGCTCCTGTTCGGTGCCGTTGTGGCGATAGCGCACCCCGTGCACACCGCGCGCCGACCCGAGCACGTCCACCACCTCGGCGCCCATTAGCAGCCGATGCGTCGGCTCAGCGCGGCAGGCGGCGGCGACGAGTTCGAGGAAGTCCCACTGCGGAACCAAGGCGATGTGCTGGTGCGCACCCGGGAGCCGGCGAAGATCGGCGATCTCGACGTGCCCGGCGTCGAGGTCGACGCCGGCCTGGACGAGGTAGCGGGCCGGTAGCCGGGCGAACTGCTCGCCGAGTCCCAGTTCGTCCAGCAGGGTCAAGGTGGACGCGTGCACGGTGTCGCCGCGAAAGTCACGCAAGAAGTCGCGGTGCTTCTCCAGCACGGTCACCTCGACACCGGCGCGGGCCAGCAGCAGGCTGGCGATCATGCCGGCCGGACCGCCGCCGACCACGACGCAAGTGCCGGGTGAGACCTCCACAAGACAGAGCCTAATACGCGGACTGGGTTCCCTGGCGGTCGACTCGTCGACCGCCGGGTGGCACCAGTTCAGCGCTTGGCGGTGGCGAAAGCCCCAACGCCGGACCGGTCGGTACGGCGCGAGTGGGGCGGGACGGTTGCCGGCTCATCGGCGGGCCGGCCGGCGCTCGATCCGCCACCAGCGCAACGGGTCGGACTCCCACGCTTCAACGTCGAACGGCCGCAGACCGAACGAGACGGCGATCACCTCATCGTGGCGATGCAGCACCAGACCGCGGTCGGGCCACAGCTGTTGCGACCACGAGGGGCCGAGCTCGGAGCCGATCACCGTGTCCGGCTCACCAAGATCAGCGAGCGCCTCCGGTGCGGGGGTCGGCTGCCGGATCTCCAAGCCCACCACGACATCCCCGAGGATCCAGCACGTCAGTCCCTTCGGTGACGCCGTCCCGCCGGGGTAAAGCGCGAACTGGGTCGGCTCGCCGCCGAACGTGCCGCCGTACAGCTGGTCGAACAGCCGTGGTCCCAGGGCCGCGTCGGCGTCGGCCATCCCGCACCGGTCCAGGCCGCCGAAGTCGGCCCAGCGACCGTCGGCGTACGCGCGCAGCTCGTTCATGATCACGTTCTCTTCACGGGTGCACCGGGATCAGCACCCACTCACCCGGCCGGGGCTCGCGGTGGTTGAGGTCGGGATTGGCGCGCTGAAGGGAGTGCTCGCTGACGCCGTGCTGCTCGGCGATCTGGGCTTTGGTCTCGACCACGGTGTTCCCGGCCCGGTCGCTGATTTGCAGGGTGCGGTGCTGGGTGGTGCCGGGCACGACCAGCCCAGCCGCGTGCGCCGACGACGGCAGGGAGCCGACGGCCGACAGACCCGGGTTAGCGCTCACGACGTCGGCCTCCGGGGCGCCGGTGAGGATGCTGACCGCACCCACCGAGCGTACGGTCGTCGGGATCTTGACTCGCTCCGGGGCGAGGAACTTGGCGGCGTCGGGACCGGCCGGGTCGATCATGTCGCCGTTGGGCTTCAGACCGATATGCTCGACGTGACCGAGGAAGAACGCCGCCCGGACGGCGTCGGGGCCAACCTGTGCGCGGATGTTCTCGGCGTGGGTGACGTAGTCGGTGTATTCGCCGGAGTCGTAGTCCGGTACGAATTTCGCCGCGAAGCCGGGCTCGTCACCGCCCTCGACCTCGGTCCGGCGAGCCGGGTCGGTGTCGGCTTTGGCCTGGCTGATGCGGCCGTCGTGCAGCAGGACGTCCTTGGTGAACAGCTCGCAGAACCCCTCGGTCATGATCCGGTTGCCCTTCGTGGCGGCGCCGAACCCCGGGTGCTCGAGAGTGTGAATGTACTCGTGGATCAGTACCTCCCAGGTCTGCCACCGCATGTGCCGTTCGGCGTCCGACATCGCCCCCGGCGTGCCCGGGGTTGCCGAGAAGCCGGGCTGGTCGATGATGGCGGTCTGGGATAGCACCCGCGGGCCCTCCTCGGCGAAGAAGAACCCGAACTGGTCGTAGCGGGCCAGATCGGCCCGGTTGTCGCCGTGGGCGATGAACCTCGCCTTGACACCGGCGGCGAAGGTCGGCTCGCCCTGGGTGGTCCGCCGCTCGTTGAAGCCGTGATTGGTCTGCGCGGTCCGTGAGTTCTCGTCGGTCTCGAAGATCCAGTCAGCCAGGTCGACCGGATCGGGGGTCCGTACGGAGGTGTCGCTGGCGTCGAGCAGGTTCACCCCACCGACGAACGCGAAGCTGGCGCGGGCCGTCTCTTGGGGCGCGGTCAGCACGGCGGCGTTGGCCAGGCCGCCGAAGATCGCGTCCACGTCCGCCTTGGCCCGCCGGCCCGCGCCCTCCTGATCGCTGGTGCGCAGGATCTGGCCGGCCCCCTTGGCGGTCTCCATGTCTTTCATCCCCGGGGTGACGCCGTCGAGGTGGGCTTGCATCGCCGTCGTGACCTCGGTATCCAGCTCGGTGCGCTTGGCGGCGTCGCTGCGGCCGTCCCAGTCCTGGGTGACACCGCCGGAGCCGGTCGAGGTCGGGTTCAACTCGTTCTTGATCACGTCAATCTCGGCCTGGCTCGGCGCGTCGGCGGTGCCGGTGAAGTCGGTGCCGACCGCCACCACCTCGGCGGTGCCGGAGCTGTCCTCCCGGTCCATCGCCTCGTACGTGAGCGGGCCGACGACGCCGTCCGGATCCAAGCCGTGGGCGGACTGGAACCTGGTGACCGTGCTGCGCATGGTCGCGTCGTAGACCCCGTTCTCGGTCAACGGGGTGCCTGGGGACCCGATGGCGTTGAGCCGCTGCTGGAGGTTGGTGACATCGGGACCGGTGTCGCCCGGACGGACCCAGGTCTGGGCGCCTGTCCCCTTGGCCGCGGACACGCGCTGGATCGTGAGAGTGCCGGCGGAGTGCGATGGGTGGATGAGCGTCGTCACGGCAGCGTTGCCCATCGACTTCTGCAACTCCAGCAGGTCGGAGGACTGCAGCGGTGCCGGCCGGTTGAACACCGACCCGCCCCGGCGAAGGGATGGCCGCGCCGGTGGGCGACGTGGCGTGCCGACCGACGGGTTGTCCTGCCGCCGGTGCCCGGCGTGCTCCGGATCACCCACCCCACCCAGTGTGGACCGCCCGCCCAGGTTCGTACCGGTCC
>JAKDLH010000163.1 GCA_030452945.1 Microlunatus sp.
CCCCGTTGGTCGCTGCTGCCGTCGCGGCCAGCACGTCGCATGCGTCGCGGACGTCGTCAGTGGTCAGGGCCTTGATGGTGTCGGCGACGGAGCTGTCTCGCGCGGCCAGCTCGGCGGTCTGCTCGTCGTACGCGTCACCCTTGGACAGCGCGCCGGCGAAGATCGTCGGGTTGGTGGTCACACCGACCACCGAGGATTCGGCCACCAGGTCGGCCAAGTTGTTGCTGTTCAGGCGCTCTCGGGACAGGTCGTCCAGCCAGATGGACACGCCTGCTTCAGCCAGTGCCTTCAGTCGTTCACTCATGCAAATCACCTTCTCCGCCCCATTTGGGGCCCGTGTGTGTCGTGTGTGGGGGGTGTTCTACTAGTCGATGGTGACACCGGGGTCGGGTTCCAGATCGGCCGGCGCCTTCGGTCCGCTCGGACCGGGATGGGCCGGTGCTCCGCTCGACGAGACCGCCGCCAAGCTCTCCCTGGCGGCGGCCGCGACGGTCTCGGCGGAGAAGCCGAACTCGGCGAACAGCGTGCCAGCCGAGGCGCTGGCTCCGTAGTGGTCGATGCTGACGATGCGCCCGGCGTCGCCGACGATCTCCCGCCAGCCCATCCGGACGGCCGCCTCCACACTGACCCGGGCCCGGACGGCGGCGGGGATCACCGAGTCCCGATAGCCAGGCTCCTGCTCGTCGAACCACTCCCGACACGGCATCGAGACAACCCGAGCGGCGACGCCCTCGCCGGCCAGTTGCTCCTGCGCCTCAACCGCGTACTGCACCTCTGAACCGGTGCCGATCAAGATCACGTCCGGATCACCGTCGCAGTCTTTGAGAATGTAGGCGCCGCGCCGCACTCCCGAGGTGTCGGCGAAACCGTCCTCGCCCCGCGGCACGATCGGCAGGTTCTGCCGGCTGAGGGCCAGACCGGCGGGCCGGTCGGTGTTCTTCAGGATCGCGGCCCAGGCGGCCGCCGTCTCGTTGGCGTCGGCGGGACGAACCACGTCCAGTCCGGGGATGGCTCTCAGCGCGGCCAGGTGCTCGATCGGCTGGTGCGTCGGGCCGTCCTCACCGAGCCCGATCGAGTCGTGGGTCCAGACGAAGATGACCGGTATTCGCATCAATGCGGCCAGCCGCACGGCAGGGCGCATGTAGTCGGAGAACTGCAAGAACGTACCGCCGTACGGGCGGGTGCCGCCGTGCACCTTGATGCCGTTCAGGATGGCGGCCATGGCGTGCTCGCGAATGCCGAAGTGCAGCGTCCGGCCTTGCGGGTTGCCGGGGAACTTCTTGGATTGGCGGTCGGTGGGCAGGAAGCTCGGCTCGCCGTCCATCGTCGTGTTGTTGGATCCGGCCAGGTCGGCCGATCCGCCCCACAGTTCGGGCAGGGCCGGGGCCAGGGCGGAAAGCACCTTGCCGGAGGCAGCGCGCGTCGCCACCCCCTTCGGGTCGGCGTCCCAACTCGGCAGGACGTCCTCCCATCCCGGAGTTAGCTCGTCGGCCACCATCCGCTCATACCGGGCCTTGGCGTCGGGGTTGGCGGCGGCCCAGCGGTCGAAGGACTGTTGCCACTGCTGTCGCGCCTCGGCGCCGCGCTCACCCAGCTTCCGGGTGTGGGCGATGATCTCGTCGGTGACCTCGAAGGTCTGGTCCGGGTCGAAACCCAGCATCTTTTTGGTGGCTGTGACCTCGTCATCGCCCAGCGCCGAACCGTGGGCGTCGCCGGTGTTCTGCTTGTTTGGGGCTGGCCAGCCGATCACGGTCTGCAGGCTGATGAAGCTCGGCCGGTCGGTCACCTCCCGCGCAGCTTGCAGGGCAGTGGCGACCTCGGCCACGTTTTCCACGTACTCGGCCCCGCCGTTGGTCCAGTCGATCTCCTGGACGTGCCATCCGTACGCCCGGTAGCGCGCGGCGGTGTCCTCGCTGAGCGCGATACTGGTGTCGTCCTCGATTGAGATGTGATTGTGGTCATAGATGACGGTGAGATTGCCCAGCCGTTGGGTTCCGGCCAGCGACGAGGCCTCGGAGGTGACGCCCTCCTGGATGTCGCCGTCGGAGGCGATCACGTAGATCTGGTGGTCGAACGGCGAGGACCCTGGTGCGGCGTCCGGGTCGAGCAGTCCCCGCTCTCGACGCGCCGCCATGGCCATCCCGACCGCGTTGGCCAGTCCCTGGCCGAGTGGGCCGGTGGTCACTTCTACGCCGGGGGTGTGACCGTACTCGGGATGTCCTGGGGTACGCGAGTCCCAGGTTCGCAGCGCTTCGAGGTCCTCCAACTCCAGACCGAAGCCGCCCAGGTACAGCTGAATGTACAGCGTCAGGCAGGAGTGACCACAGGACAGGACGAAACGGTCGCGGCCCGGCCAATGGGTATCGGCCGGATCGTGGCGCATCATCTGCTGGAACAGCAGGTAGGCCACCGGTGCCAGGCTCATTGCCGTTCCGGGGTGGCCGTTGCCCACCTTTTGCACGGCGTCGGCCGCGAGCACCCGGGCGGTGTCGATGGCGCGTAGGTCGAGGTCGGTCCAGCCGTCGGGCAGGACGGGTTCGGTGACTTGGCGAGGGTTCACGTGCGGAGTCCTTCCAAAGGTGCCGGCGAGCACTCGTTATTGGTGTACGCGGTAAGCGACGTCACTTTCCAGAGTATCGAGGGTCCAGGCACGCTGGCATCGGGCCTGTCCGGATTGAACGGCGCCGCTCGAAGTGTGAATCTCGCGATCGCGCTCTAGACTCGGCCGAGACGTCCGATCCACCCCCGAGTGGGCGGCACCGAAGAGACGAGAGAGACTGCGCTGGTGACGAGCATCGACGTGTCCGGTCGAACCTCGGCCGGCGACGCTGTGACAGCCGATGGTCCGGACCGCGAGCCGACGAAGGGCACGCGGGAGGCCGGTGTCGGCGAGCAGAGCCGCATTCGGGACGTGTTTTCCGCCTACGTGGCGCTGACCAAGCCCCGGATCATCGAGTTGCTGCTGGTCACGACGGTGCCGGCCATGTTCTTGGCCGCGGGCGGCGTTCCTCCGCTCACGCTGGTGTTGATGACGCTCGTCGGCGGTTGCCTGGCCGCCGCCAGTGCCAACACCTTCAACTGCGTACTGGACCGCGACATCGACGAGCGGATGCGCCGTACCCGTCGGCGCCCATTGCCGCGGCACGCGGTGGATCCGATCGCGGCCACCATCTTCGGGTTCGCGCTGGGTATCGCCGCCACCCTCTGGCTCGGCTTCGGCGTGAACTGGCTGTCCGCGCTGCTCGCTCTCACCGCAAACGCGTTCTACGTGTTCGTCTACACGATGATCCTGAAGCGGCGGACATCGCAGAACATCATCTGGGGCGGGATCGCGGGCTGCTTCCCACCGCTGATCGGCTGGACCGCAGTCACCGGGTCCATCGCGCTGGCACCGTTCATCCTGTTCGCTGTGGTGTTCTTCTGGACCCCACCGCACACCTGGGCGTTGGCCCTGCGTTACCGCGCGGACTACGAGGCGGCCGGCGTGCCGATGCTGCCCGTGGTGAAGTCAGCGTCGGTCGTAGCCCGACAGATCCTCATCTACTCCGCGGTCACCGTTGTGGTGTCGTTGACGCTGTGGCCGATCGCGGCCACCGGCTGGCTCTACCCGCTGGTCGCCGGCGTCGCCGGAGCCGCGCTGATCTGGGAGTCGATCGGTTTGCTGCGGCGGGCCGACGCCGGGCTGCGGGATGCCGCGCTGAAGCCGATGCGGTTGTTCCACTGGTCGAACTCCTACCTCGCGTTGGTGTTCGTCGCGGCGGCGATCGACCCACTGTTGTTCTGACCGCCAGCGCGGTTCGATGGCGCAGTCGATTGAGTTGCTGCTCGATGCGGGCTCGGAAGAAATCGTCCGAGCCCAGTGGCGCACGCTGCACAAGGCCGGATTGCCGACCGAGCACCGGGGTGGCGACAGGCCCGGCAACGAGCACCATCGACCGCACATCACCTTGTTCGCCGGGCCATCGGTGCCGGAGCCGGAAGCCGAGTTGGCCGAACTCGTCGACGAGCTTCTTGGTCTGAGGGTGATCCTCGGGTCCATCCTGCTGTTCGGTCCGCGCCGTGGCGCGTACGTGATCGTTCGCCAGGTGCTACCGACCCCGGGTCTGCTCGCCGTTCAGCAGCAGGTCGCTGGCTGGTGCGGGGCCCTGCTCGACGGTCAGTTCGGCCGGGGCCGCTGGGCGCCGCACGTCACGTTGGCTCGGCGGGCTCGCGCCGAGGACTTGGCGGCGATGCTGACCCTGCTGCCGGAGCAGTCGCAACTGGTCACGATCACCGGATGCCGACGCTGGGACGGAACCGCGAAGACGGCCTGGCTGCTCTGAGTGCTGAGGTTGGCATCCGCACCCCAGCGCCTCATCTGCACCCATCGGTACGGGGTGCCAATGATGCGGAGGGGTGCAGATCAGTTATCCACAAGCGCTGTTCGACAGGCGGGTCGTCGAGATGGCTTGATGCGCGGGCATGGACCGCATCGTGTTGACCGAAGAACTGCGCAGCCGGGGGTACGACACGGCGGCGATCAACCAGCTTCGACGGACCGGCCAACTCCGGGTCGTGCGCCGTGGGGCGTACTTGCTCGGGTCCGAAGCCGATGTCACGCCCGACCCCAGTTCCGCTCATCGTCTGCTCATCGACGCTGCGGTGCGCCAGCACTGTGACGAGGCTGTCGTGAGCCACATGTCGGCAGCGGTCCTCCACGATCTGCCCACCTGGAATGACCAGCTCACCAAGGTCCAGCTGATCCGTAATCGGGCAGGCGGTGGGCGAAATCGTTCGAACGTCATCGTCCGGGGACTGCTGTTGGGATCCGCTGACATTGTTCAGATTGACGGTATTTCGACCACGAGTCTCCCTCGTACGGTGCTCGATCTCGCGTGCCAGCTACCGCTGAGTCGCTCGGTGGCGGTGGGCGACGCAGCTCTGCGGGCCGCCGCGCTGAGCTACCCGTACGAGGATCTGCGCCCCACGCTGGAGTCGCTCCTCATGGTGGCCGGAGGTCGCACCGGCGTGCCGCGAGCCCGGCAGGCCATCGCGATGCTCGACGGCCGGAGCGAGAGCGTGGGAGAGTCCCGCAGCCGGGTCGTCTTGATCCAGGCGGGCGTGCCGACCCCGCAGCTCCAGTACGAGGTGTACGACGCGGTTGGGCGATTTCTGGCCCGGACTGATTTCGCCTGGCCGGAGGCTCGGACCCTCGGCGAGTTCGACGGCCGGATCAAGTACTCTGGCCAGTTGGGCGAAGCCGGTGAGGACATTTTGTTCGCGGAGAAGCGCCGGGAGGACCGGCTGCGCAGCGAGGGGTGGGAGATGGTGCGCTGGGTGTGGTCTGATCTGAAGCAGCCCGCGGCTCTGATCCGAAATCTGGAGCGGGCCTTCGCCCGGGGTCGCCGAGGCTGACGGCGCGGTCGGGGTGGGTAGCCGGTTGCGGATCCGCACCCCCCGGCATCATTTGCACCCCTAGGGAAGGGGTGCGGGTGATGTGGAGGGGTGCAGATCTGGCTGGGGCGCCGGGAACGCGGACCCGGGCAGGTTGGCGTCAGGCGCCGGCGCGGCGAGAGTGGACCGGCCGGACCGAGAACCACAGGTTCGACACCGCGGCGACGGCGAGACTGGCGCCGAGCAGGTGCGCGGTGACCAGGCCGATCGGCAGCCCCAGATGGTACTGGCTGAGACCGATGCCCACTTGGATGATCTCGACGGCAAGCAGCAGCACGACCGCCCGACTACGCGCCAGCCAGAGGATGAGAGCCGTGCCCGCGATAGCCACATAGACGGCGATGGCGTGGATGTGCGCGCTGGTCTGGATGCTCCAGCCGGTTCGCCGGGATCCGAGATCCCCGGCGTGCGGTCCGGAGCCGGTGGTGATGGTGCCGAGCCAGACCGCGATCCACATGGCGACGAAGGTAGCCGTGACGATCGCCGCGATCATCGGTTCCACCGGCTTCCGCTCCAGCCGGTACGCGGTCCGCACCAGCCACACGGCGAGTGTGATCAGCACCATCGACAGCAGAAAATGCAGCGCGACCACGAACGGGTTCAGGTGGGTCAAGACGGTGATGCCGCCGATCACGCCTTGGGCGGGAATGCCGAGGGCCATCGCGGTAGCCACTCGGCGGACCCCGCGCCGGGACCGACCGGCCAGCCGGGCGCGCATGGCCGTCACCCAGGTGAGCACGGCGATGATGATCAGCACGAACGTGAGCAGCCGGTTGCCGAACTCGATGATGCCGTGGATACCGAGCGCCGGATGAGAGACGTAGGAGTCGTCGGTACAACGTGGCCAGGTCGGGCAGCCCAGACCGGAGGCCGTCAGTCGGACGACGCCGCCGGTCACCACGATCGCGATGTTGGCCACCAGCGACGCGATCGCCCACCGGCGGAGGGCCACCTCACCACTGACCAGCCGCAGGATCCCGGTCGCGCCGGACCGCGGGGGCGCGGTCATGAGGTCCATCGGAATCCTTTCCAGGCGGCGAGCAGTCCGAGGCCGCTCCACGCCAGCAAGGACAGTATCGGCCACCACGGCGTCTCTCCGACACCGTACGCGCGCAGTCCCTCGCCGAGCGCGGCGGTAGGCAGCAGCGCCACTACGGTCTGCGCGGCGGCGGGATAACGATCGAGTGGGATGATCAGAGCTCCGCCGGCCAGCAGCAACACGTAGATCACGTTGGCCAGGGCCAGAGTCGCCTCGGCTCGCAGTCGGCCGGCGAGGGTCAACCCGAGTCCGCTGAAACAGATCCCGGCGAGCCCGACGGCGAGCACAGCCAGCACCCAGCCGAGCGGGGCGACGGATGGCCGCCAACCCAGCGCGAGCGCGACCACCGCGATGACGATCAGCTGGCCGGACACGATCGTGGCGGTGGCCAGGGCCTTGCCGACCAGCAGACCGGAGCGGCCCAGAGGAGTGCAGACCAACCGCTCCAACACCCCGTAGCGGCGCTCGAACCCGGTGCTGATCGCGAGCGACGTGAACGCCGACGACCAGACCGCCAGGGCGAGCACCGATGGCGCGAGCACCGACAGGTCGCCGAAGGTGCCGCCGACGATCCGGCCGAGGACGATCAGGCCGATCGGGATGACCAGAGCCAGCAGGAGCTGCTCACCGTTGCGTACCAAGAGCATCGCCTCGGTGCGGGCGTGGCCGAGGACTCGCCGAGCCGGCGGGGCAGCACCTGGGGCGGGGCGCAGGTTGAGCGCGGTCAAGAGGACGCACCGTCCTGGGTGTGGCTCAAGAAGACGTCTTCCAGACTCCGGTGACCGTGCTGGGTCAGCTCGGTCACGGTGCCGGCCACGCTCACCCGGCCACGATCGACGATGAACACCTGATCGGCCAGGGCTTGGGCCTCGTCCATCGCGTGGGTGGTGAGCACGATAGAGACCCCGGCCAGACGCAGATCGCTCAGCAG
>JAKDLH010000164.1 GCA_030452945.1 Microlunatus sp.
TCAGCACATGCAGCCGGACCGCGACCAGCGGACCGCCCCTGCCGGCCCGGCCCTCACCCGGGTGGTCTGGATCAAGGTAGGAATGTGGGGGAGCAACTCGCATCAGCTTGTCCACCAGAAACCGCCGGGCCGCCGCGGTCGCGATCACCTGGGGGTCCTTGCCCAGCCCGGACCGCACCTGGGCGTCGCGGGCCTCGATCGTCTCCCGCAGCGATCCGGCGTCGATCAGCTGGGAGCCGGTGAGCTGGTTCATCTTGGCGGCCAGTTCCTCGGTCGTCGGCGCGGTCAAGAAGTCGACCCCATGGTCCAGGAACTTTTGGAGTTCCGGGGTGGGCCCCGGCCGAAGTCGGCCGGCCAGCAGCCTCAGGTCCTTGCCGGTCAGGTCCCCGTTCTGTTCCGACCCGGACAGCGCGAGCTCCTTGGCGATGGTCTCGGCGTCAAGCACGAACCAGGAGTAGTCGTAGCCGCTGGCGGTGATGTGACGCAGGGCGCCGAGCGCGTCGAAGCCGGGAAACAGCGGCGCGGGTAGCCGCCGGCCGGTCGCGTCCAGCCACAGTGACGACGGACCCGGCAGGATCCGGATGCCGTGATGACTCCACAGCGGGGTGTGGTTCAGGACGCCCTCGGGGTAATGCCACATCCGGTCCGGATTGATGACCCGACCACCCACCGCCGAGGTTGCCGCCAGCATCGAGCCGTCCACGTAGTCCGGGACGCCGGCGATCATCGTCCGCGGCGGGTCACCGTACTGCCGGGGCCAGTGCTGGCGGACCAGGTCGAAGTTGGCGCCGATCCCGCCGCTGGCCACCACCACGGCCGAGGCCGCGAAACTAAACTCATTCACCGCCGTCTTCGGACTGGCCACCCCGCGCGGCACGTCGCTGGCCTCCAGCACCTGGCCGTGCACCCGGACCCCGCCGTGACCGAGTTCGATGCCGGCGGCCCGGTGGCGGTGCCGAAGCCGTACGCGGGGTGAGCCCAGCACCGACTGTGTGAACGGCGCCACGATCCCCGGACCGGTCCCCCACGTCACGTGGAAGCGCGGCACCGAGTTGCCGTGCCCCGGCACGGTGTAGCCACCGCGCTCCGCCCACTGCACCAGCGGGAACCAGCGCACCCCCAACTCGTGCAGCCAACGGCGCTTCTCCCCGGCCGCGAAGTGTACGTACGCCTCGGCCCACTGGCGCGGCCAGTAGTCCTCCGCCCGATCGAAGGCGGCGCTGCCCCACCAATCCGCCAAGGCGAGATCGACGGAGTCGTGGATCCGCAGCCGGCGCTGCTCGGGAGAGCCGACCAGGAACAGCCCACCGAACGACCAGTACGCCTGACCGCCAAGGCTCTGCGGGGGCTCGCCGTCGACGAGGATGACCGAGCGGCCCGCCGCCGCGAGCTCGTGAGTGGCGACCAGCCCGGACAGCCCGGCTCCGACGACGATCACGTCAGCGTCCATGCTCCATTGTCGTCGATCGCAGGGGCTCGCGACGGGAGAACTAGAGTCGCGGTATGTCCACGCTGTCCAGCCTCGCTGCCGATCCGTTGCCGTGGAATGGTCACCGCCTGGCCGCCCAGCTCGTCGCCTCGGGCCCGACTCGCGTGTGGCACTCGGCGTTCGAGGAGGACCTGGTGGCCGAGATCCCCACCTCCACTCCCGCGGACGTGGCCGCTGCCGCCCAGCGGACCCGCGCAGCTCAACAGGACTGGGCCGAGCGCCCCGTCGCCGACCGGCAGCGCGTCCTGCTGGATTTCCACGACGCGGTCCTCGATCACCGCGAGGCGCTGACGGACCTGCTGCAGTACGAAGGCGGCAAGGCCCGGTTGAGCGCCGCCGAGGAGGTGCTGCATCTGGCGATGACCGCCCGCTACTACGGCCGGACGGCCCGCGAGCTCTTGCACGATCGCCGCGGCCGGGGCCTGCTCCCACTGCTCACCAGGATCGACGAGCGGCTGGTGCCCAAAGGCCTGGTCGGCATCATCGCGCCGTGGAACTACCCACTTAGCCCCACCATCTCCGACGGGCTGGCCGCCCTGGTCGCCGGCAACGGGGTGCTGCTGAAACCGGACCTGCAGACCCCCTACGTGGCGCTGGCCGCGGTCGACCTGCTCCACGAGGTGGGACTGCCGCCGGACTTGTGGACGGTGGTGTACGGCAGTGGCCAGCGCGTCGGTGCGGAGCTGATCGGGCAGGTGGACTACCTCTGTTTCACCGGCTCGACCGCGACCGGCCGGATCGTGGCTCAGCAATGTGCGGAACGACTCATCGGCTGCTCGCTGGAGTTGGGCGGGAAGAACCCGTTACTCGTACTGGACGACGCCGATGTCGAACGGGCCGCCGCCGGGGCGGTCCGCGCTTGCTTCGGCAACGCCGGGCAGCTGTGCGTGTCGACCGAGCGCATCTTCGTCGCCGAGCGACTGCGGGCCAGATTCACCGCCGCTTTCGTGGCGAAGACGAAGGCTCTGCGGCTGGGTCGCCGCCTGGACTACGACGCGGATATGGGCGGTCTGGTCACCACCGACCAGCTGAATCGAGTGCGTGCGCACGTGGAAGACGCCCGCGAGAAGGGGGCCGAGGTCCTCACCGGTGGCCGCGCCCGGCCCGATCTGGGGCCGCTGGTGTACGAGCCGACGGTGCTGTCCGGGGTGAGCGAGGAGATGGACTGCTTCGCCGAGGAGACGTTCGGTCCGGTGGTTTCCATCTTCGGCGTGGGCAGCGACGCGGAGGCCGTCGCCGGGGCCAACGATTCCGCGTACGGACTAAACGCCAGCGTGTGGACCAGCGACCCTGAGCGCGGTCGGCGGGTCGCCGCGCGGCTCCGCTGCGGGACGGTGAACGTCAACGAGGCGTACGGTGCCACCTTCGGCAGTATCGACGCGCCCATGGGGGGGATGAAGTCGTCTGGACTCGGCCGTCGCCAGGGCCCGGAGGGTCTGCTGCGCTTCGTGGAGTCGCAGGCCATCGGCACCCAGTCGCTGATTCCGCTGGCCCCCAGTCTGGGATTGTCGCCGGGGACCTTTGTCGCCGGCTTCACCGGGGTACTGCGAGTGCTGAAGGCGGTCCGTCGCGCGTAGTTCCAACCACTGAATTCTTACCACCGGAGAATTCTTGGGAAAAGTTTGGTCAAATGGACGCCAGCGGTCACACTGCTTAGACGCCGGTCGTCACGGCGTGCTCGATCTGGAGGAGTTCCATGCCCCGTCGTCGTCGGTTCGGTCGCGGAATCGCGGTGTTGCTGGCCACGGCGGTGGCGTTCTTGGCGCCGGTCCCGATGGTCACCACCCCGGTTGCGCACGCGGCGGATCCGTCGGTGCCGACCGTGCCGGAGACGTACCTGAATCAGAAGCTCACCTGGGACGAATGCGTCGAGGATCTGGACTCCAAGTGCGCCAAGGTCACGGTCCCGATGGATTGGAAGAACCCGAGCCGCGGGAACCTCATCCTCGCCGTGGCCTATCTGCCGGCCAAGGGCAAGTCCCAGGGCCTGTTGACTTCCAACCCTGGTGGGCCCAGCGTGCCCGGCCTGAGCCTGACCGAGGAACTTTCCGCCAGCAAAGGCAACCTGCGGCAGTACGATTTGCTGGGTTTCGACCCGCGCGGATTCGGCCGCAGCTCCAAGATCAAATGTGAGACCACCAAGGACAAACTGAAAAAGCTGCCGATGGTGGCCGACCGCCGGGTGCGCAACCGGACCACCCACGCCATGGAGGTGGCCGAGGCCAAGCTGTTCGGTGAAGCCTGCAGCAGCCAGCCGCTCGCCCGTTACATCAACACCCAGCAGACCGTGTGGGACCTGGAGTTCCTGCGCCGGCTGATGGAGACGTCGTGGGACAAGAGCTACCCGAAACTCAACTACATCGGCTACTCCTACGGCACCTGGCTGGGCGCTTGGTACGCCGACACCTATCCGAGCCGGGTGGGCAAGTTCATCCTCGACTCCAACATGCAGTGGACCTCCACCATGTACGCCAACCAGGCCCTGGATTCGATGTCCTTCCAGCGGCGTCGCGACAAGATGCTCTTCCCATACCTGGCCCGGCACAACTCCGACTTCAAGCTGGGCAAGAGTGCGAAGGCGGTGAAAAAGACGTACGAGTCGACCCGCGCGAAGCTGGCGAAGCAGGCCAAGAAGGACCTGGCCAAGAAGAAGACGCCAGTGCTGGGACCGGAGGATCTGGACTACATCACCTCCAGCCTGATCTACGCCAACGAGTCGTTCCCCAGCGCGGGCTACATCATCCAAGCGGCGGCCAAGTACGCCAAGAAGCCATCCTCTTCCGGCTACAGCCGGACGCTCAGCAAGCGGATCAAGACCCCGATGAAGAAGGCGCCGTTCACGGTGCAGCGCTCGGCCAAGGCGGTGTCCGGCTCGGCGAAGATCGACATCAGCGACGGGCTGGCCGGCACCATTGTGCGCTGCAACGACAGCGTCACCCCGGGCAACCTGCGGGCGCTGTTGCAGCGCGCCGACGCCGACGCGAAGAGATATCCGTTCACCGGCTACCTCAACACCATCTCGCTGTGCGCTTACTGGAAGTTCAAGCCGCAGACCCGCACCATCGACCTGGCCGGGGCGCCCAAGATGCTGATGTTCCAGTCCGAGGGCGACCCGGCCACCGCGTACGAGGGGGCCTTGGCCGCGCACCGCAAGACCGGGAGCAAGACCGTTCTGGTGAGTGTGGACAACGAGGGCCAGCACGGTCTCTACATCGACGGCCCCTCGAAGTGCCTGGAGGCGATCGGCGACGCCTACCTGTTCACTACGGGCAATCCGCCGCCGAGGGACACCCGTTGCTCGACCAGCCCACTGCCGGATGACAAGAAGGTCTATCCCCTGGCCGGTCCGGTTTCGGGCGCCAAATCCACGGCCAAGAAGGTCGTCAAGGCCAAGAATTACGACCTCAAGAGGGTTCGCGCCGATGTGGCCAAGCGCGGTCTGGGCTGACAGCGCGGTTATCCTCGCAGCCGGCATCCCACAAACCTCGGACCGACTCCTGAGCTAGCCGAAAACTAGTCGCCCGGCCAGGTACCGGTGAGACGCTGGAAGAGCTTGGCGCCGCCCCGGTCGACCAACGACTGCACGATGGCGAACACGCCGGCCTGGATCAGGGCGGCGGCCAGCACCTTGCCCATGGAGTACTCGGCGTTCAGGGCGTCCGGGATCTCGTCCTCGTTCGCGACCTTCCTCCAGATGACGCCGACCACCCGGCCGGCCATCGCCGCCGCACCCAGACTGGCCGCCAGACCCAGCGGTCGATACGCCAGCTTCGCCATGTTCGCCATGGAACTCCTCACCTCGGTCGAACTGTCCGACCCATCCAACCATCACCGGCCCAACGCCGATTCGCTGCATGTCGCTCGGGTTCGAGGGCGTCGCTCTACTTGCCGACAGAGCGACAACGTCAAACCCGAGCGACAATCGTGGGTGGCGGGGCGCTGGCCAGAGAGACAGCCCCGATTCGGGCGCGGCACCGTTAGACTCTCCCCGCCTATCGGGTGGCGAAGGGACAGCTAGTGAGCGAGGCGGAGAACGAAAGTCGACACGATCTGGTGGTGGTGATCGACTTCGGTGCCCAGTACGCCCAGTTGATCGCGCGGCGGGTCCGCGAGGCTCGGGTCTACTCCGAGATCCTGCCGCATACGGCGAGCGTGGCCGAGATTCTCGCCCGAAAGCCGAAAGCGATCATCCTGTCCGGTGGCCCCCAGTCGGTGTACGCGTCCGGCGCCCCGCAGGTCGACTCGGCGCTTTTTCGGGCCGGGCTGCCGGTCTTCGGCATCTGCTACGGCTTCCAGGCGATGGCCCGCGCTCTGGGCGGGGACGTCGCGCAGACCGGTCTGAGTGAGTTCGGCCGAACCCCGGCCAGCATCAGCCGGGCTGGGACCTTGCTCGCCGACCTGCCCGACAGCCTGAGCGTATGGATGAGCCACCGCGACGCGGTAGCCACAGCGCCAGCCGGGTTCATCGCTCTGGCCAGCACGACTGGAGCTCCGATCGCGGCGTTCGAGAACTCCGACGCCGGACTGGCCGGAGTCCAGTGGCACCCCGAGGTGCTGCACAGCCAGGCGGGTCAGCAGGTCCTGCAGCGGTTTTTGTACGACATCGCCGGTTGCTCGGCCGACTGGACCCCAGCCAGCATCGTCGACGACGCGGTGGCGGCGATCCGTGATCAGGTGGGTGACGCCCACGTCATCTGCGGTCTCTCCGGCGGGGTCGACTCCGCCGTGGCCGCCGCCTTGGTGCAGCAGGCCATCGGCCACCAGCTCACCTGCGTGTTCGTCGACCACGGGCTGCTGCGTCAGGGTGAGGCGGAACAGGTCGAACGTGACTTCGTGGCCGCGACCGGGGTTGACCTGAAGGTGGTCGAGGCGGCCGAGCAGTTCCTGGGCTCCTTGGCCGGGGTGAGCGATCCCGAGACCAAGCGCAAGATCATCGGTCGCGAGTTCATCCGCTCGTTCGAGCGGGCCGCCCGGGAGATCGTGGGGGAGTCCGGCGCCGTCGACTTCCTCGTCCAGGGCACCCTCTATCCCGATGTCGTGGAGTCCGGTGGCGCGGAGGGTGCTGCCAACATCAAGAGCCACCACAACGTCGGCGGCCTGCCCGAAGACCTGCAGTTCGGTCTGGTCGAGCCGTTGCGCACCCTGTTCAAGGACGAGGTGCGGGCGGTCGGGGAACAGCTGGGACTGCCGGGCGAGATCGTTTGGCGGCAGCCGTTTCCCGGGCCCGGCCTGGCCATCCGGGTGATCGGTGAGGTGACCGGCGACCGACTCGCGATCCTGCGCGAGGCCGACGCCATCGCCCGGGCCGAACTGACCGCGGCCGGACTGGATCGCGACATCTGGCAGTTTCCGGTGGTGCTGCTGGCCGACGTCCGTTCGGTCGGTGTCCAAGGCGACGGCCGGACGTACGGCCACCCGATCGTCCTCCGCCCGGTCACCAGCGAGGACGCGATGACCGCAGATTGGGGTCGCCTGCCGTACGACCTGCTGGAGAAGATCAGCACCCGGATCACCAACGAGGTCCGCGAGGTGAACCGGGTCGTGGTCGACATCACCAGCAAGCCGCCCGGCACGATCGAGTGGGAGTGAAACGCCGACAACTCGGCGCTTGTTGTGGTGGGTGGGAGTCAGCCTTGGCGCTGCTCTCCTGAGGTGCCCTCGTCTTTGTCGGACGGCTCGGGGTCGGCCGGTGCCGACTCCCACGTCGACGCCTTCCCGGCTTCCGGGTTCGCTGTTCCGGTCTGGGCAACCGACTCCGGCTGCGGCGCCTCGGTCGGGCGCTCCGGCCAGGTCTGCGGGCTGGGTGCGGGGGCGGCGGGCGGCGGCGGGCTCGCCGGCTGCTGCTCCCCCGGCGCGCCGGCCGATCC
>JAKDLH010000165.1 GCA_030452945.1 Microlunatus sp.
CGTGAAGCCGTCCGGACCCGACACGTCGCCTCAGTCTTCCCCTACTCCGCCGGCCGGGGCGCGTCGATGGATCTCGACCACACCGACCCGTACCGGTGGGACGGCACCCCCGGCCAAACCGGACCGGACAACCTCGGACCCCTCACCCGCGGTGAACACCGAGCCAAAACCCACGGAATGTGGACCCTCACCACACCGCATCCCGGCGTGTTCATCTGGCGTGCGCCGCACGGGCACTACTTTCTGTGCACCAACCAAGGCACCCAGCATCTGGGACCCCTGCCCACCGAAGGCCACCCGACCCAAACCACCTCCGGGTCGCCGACTATGCAACTCAGCGATCAGGGTTACGCATCTGACCGATGACTGTGGTCAGTCCCGAGTGCTCACGCCCGAAGACTTGTCGGGACCCGCGACGAGCGTCCTAGCGCAACCACTAGCCTCGAACCTATGGACGCCATCACTTCTGTGCCCCCGCCCGTCAACGAAACCGTTCTCGGTTACGCACCGGGCAGCCCGGAGAGAGCGGATATCGAGGTGAAACTCGCCGAGCTGGCCGGGGGCGACCCGATCGAGTTGACTGCGGTGATCGGCGGTGAGCACCGCCATGGCCGCGGCGACACCTTCGACGTGACCATGCCGTCTGACCACGGGCACCTGCTCGGCACGGCCCACCACGCGACGGCGGCAGATGCCGAGGCCGCGATCGCCGCCGCGTCAGACGCCGCTGGTTCCTGGGCCGCGCTCAGCTTCGACGATCGGGCCGCCGTCTTCCTGCGCGCCGCCGATCTGCTGAGTGGACCCTGGCGCAGCACTCTTAACGCGGCGACCATGCTGGGTCAGGGCAAGACCGTCCAGCAGGCCGAGATCGACGCCGCGTGCGAGCTGATCGACTTCTGGCGGTTCAATGTGGGGTTCGCCCGGCAGATTCTGGCCGACCAGCCGATCTCGTCGCCGGGGGTGTGGAACCGGACCGACTATCGCCCCCTGGACGGTTTCGTCTATGCGGTCACCCCGTTCAACTTCACCGCCATCGGCGGCAACCTGCCCACCGCCCCGGCGCTGATGGGCAACACAGTGTTGTGGAAACCGAGTCCGACCCAGCAGCTCGCGGCGCACTTCACGTACGCGATTCTGGAGGCGGCTGGCCTCCCGCCGGGCGTGATCAACCTGCTGCCCGGTGACGGCGTCGCGGTGTCCGACGTCGCCCTCAGCCATCCCGACTTCGCCGGTCTGCACTTCACCGGCTCGACCGCTACGTTCCAGCACCTGTGGAAGTCCATCGGCGACAACCTCACCCGTTATCGGTCGTATCCGCGGATCGTGGGGGAGACCGGCGGCAAGGATTTCATCGTGGCTCACGCCAGCGCTGATCCCGAGGTGGTCCGGACGGCGTTGATCCGCGGTGCGTTCGAGTATTCCGGGCAGAAGTGTTCGGCGGCCTCCCGTGCCTACATCGCGCGTTCGGTGTGGGAGAAGATCAGCGACGACGTGATCGCCCAGACCGAGGCGCTGCCCGTCGGCGACGTCCGGGATCTGTCCAACTTCACGTCGGCGGTGATCGATCAGCGCGCGTTCGTCAAGCACCGCGACGCCCTGGAGCGGGCGCGATCGGGGGCGGCCACCTCGATCGTCGCGGGCGGAACGGTCGACGACAGCGTCGGCTGGTTCGTCCGGCCCTCCATCATCGTCAGCGACGACCCGCGGAACGAAATCTTCAGCACCGAGTACTTCGGCCCAATCCTCGGGCTGTTCGTCTACGACGACGCCGATTTCGACAAGGTGCTCGTCGACGTTGACGAGACTTCGCCCTACGGACTCACCGGGGCAGTTATCGCCGAGGACCGCCACGCGCTGGCTCAGGCCCAGCACGCTCTTCGGTTCGCGGCCGGGAACTTCTACCTGAACGACAAACCGACCGGCGCCGTGGTGGGCCAGCAGCCCTTCGGTGGAGCTAGAGGGTCCGGTACCAACGACAAGGCCGGCTCAGTCTGGAATCTGATTCGCTGGGCCAGCCCGCGCTCGGTGAAGGAGACCCTGGTCCCCCCGACGACGATCGACTATCCGCACATGGGCTGACCTCTTGCCCTAACCAGCTACTCGCTCAGCCAGGCGTCGCCCACCTTCTGCTGGGTGTTGAAACCGGCGAGGATGGCCGGAGCAGACGCCTGCTCGAGCTTCTTGCCCAAGATGGGGATGGTGACCTTGAGGTCGCCGGTGAGTTCGGCGACCGTTCCGGCCCCGCCGGCGGAGAGCTGGACGGCACCCTTCATGGTCACGGGTTGACCGGGAACGCTCATGGTCACCCGACCAGTGCGGTTGCCGTTCGCGTCGGCAGGACCCCAAGCGGTTTCCTCGAGGACGGTCACCTCTGGCCCGGTGAACTTAGCCGCGGCTCCGGGCGCGGGCAGCTTCCGCTTGGTTACGGTGGTCGTCCCGGTCACCTCAACCTCGTAGGAGCGCGGGTGACTGGCCTGGCAGACCTCCTCCAGATAGCTGCGATCGGTCATCATCGCGAAGACCTCCTCGACTCCAGCGGCGAACTCGACACGAGACCTGATGTCCATGGCCGACATCATGGCACGCACACGTTGCGGCAGGCTTATGGTCGAATGGAGGTCGGCACAGATGAGATGCCGACCATGACGGTGAGGACGGGCAGCAGCGGTGACGACCTTCGAGATCGACCTCGAACGTGACAAGACCGGCAAGATCGACGAGGTGGCCGAGCGCGGTGTGGCGATGGGGACCGAGATGGGCTACGACGCCGAGTCGGTCCGGACATTTCTGGGTCACTACTTCCGCCACGTCGACGCCATGGACATCGAGGAGCGAAGCGTCGAGGACCTGCTCGGCGTGGTCACCAGCCATTACCGACTTGCCCGGCAGCGCCCGTCCGCTCGAGCCACGATCGGCATCGCCACTCCCAACCAGCCGGAGGACGGCTGGACGTCCGGGGGAGCGACGGTGGTCCAGATCGTCACCGACGATCGCCCCTTTCTCGTCGACTCGGTCACGATGGAGGTGCTGAGCCAGGGCTGGAGCATCCGTGAGGTCTATCACCCACAGTTCTTCGTCGACAGGGATCTCGGAGGCACCCTGCACGGCATCCTCACCTCAGCGCAGGCCAGCGTTGGAGCCGGCCGACGCGACGTACCCGACCAGCCGGCGAACGTGGTCGCCGAGTCCTGGATGCACCTGGAGATCCTGCCGCCCAGTGGACAGGGTCACCCCGAGCAGTTGACGTCCGCGCTCGAGCAGGGGCTGCGAGAGGTCTTGCGGCTGGTCGAGGAAGCCGTCGAAGACTGGGACAAGATGCAGGTGCGGGCGCAGGAGACGATCGACCTGCTCACCGACCCCCAGCTGCCGGCCGACCGCCTGGACGAGGCGGAGATCGCTCGCGAGCTGATGACCTGGCTGGCCGATCACCACTTCACGTTCCTCGGCTACCGCGAGTACCGGGTGGAGAGTCCCGCCGACGCGCGTTCAACCGATGGGGGTTCCCAAGACGGCGCGGCTCTATGGCAGAACGACCGTTACCTGGCCGTCGGTTCCAGCGGGCTCGGGATCCTGCGGGCCGACGCCGATCAGCCGGATGCCTTCCACGCGTATCCGACCAATGACCGCCCGCAGCTGATGGTGATCACCAAGGACAACCACAAGTCCCGGGTCCACCGTCCGTCCTACCTCGACTACGTGGGCATCCGACTGTTCGACGAGACCGGGAACGTGGTCGGTGAGCGTCGCTTCCTCGGGCTGTTTTCCTCCACCGCCTACTCCGAAGCCGTGGTTCACATCCCGCTGCTGCGGCAGAAGGCCAGCGAGGTGCTGCGCCGGTCGGCGTACGACGAGTCCAGCCACGGTGGCAAGGCGATCATCGACGTCCTCGACACCTACCCCCGCGATGAGTTGTTTCAGGCCACGGTGGATGAGCTGGCCCCCACGGTCGAGAAGGCGGCTCACCTCAGGGAGCGCCGTCAGGTCCGACTGTTTGTCCGCCGCGACGTGTACGGCCGCTATCTGTCCTGCCTGGTCTACCTGCCGCGAGACCGATACACCACGGCAGTACGGAACCGGATGCAGGACATCCTGATCAGCCGGCTCGGCGGCTCGACCGTCGACTTCACCGCCCGGATGACGGAGTCGGTGCTGGCGAGGCTGCATTTCGTGGTCCGGGTGCCGGAAGGCGCCTCGATCGACGAGGTGGACGTCCGGCCGCTCGAGCGTGAGCTCATGTTGGCCACGCGGTCCTGGGACGACGAGTTCGCCGAGCTGCTGTCGGACTCCGAGCACCCTGACCAGCTCGCCGCCCTGGTGACCGCGCTGCCGGAGGGCTACAAGGAGGACTACCGCCCGCACCAGGCGATGCTGGACCTCACGGCGCTGCTGAGTCTGCCCGGTGACGACGACGAGGTCGAATTGGCCATGTACCGGCCCGACCGGGCCGATGACGACGCCAACCTGCGGTTCAAGATCTTCCGCTGGGCGGAGACGTTGTCGCTGTCGGAGATCATGCCGCACCTCACCCTGCTCGGCGTCGACGTCATCGATGAACGCCCGTACGAGCTCGCGGTCGGCGCCGACCGACGCGCCTTCGTCTACGACTTCGGGGTGGTCGTGCCCGGCGGGACGGAAGCGGTCGAGAAGCGCTGGGACAACGAGGCCCGCCACCAGTTCATGGATGCGTTCGCCGCCTCGTACCGCGGTCGCAGTGAGCCCGACCTGTTCAACGCGCTGGTGATGGGTGCCGATCTCAACTGGCGTCAGGTCGGCATCCTCCGAGCGATCGGTCGCTATCTGAGGCAAACCGGTTCGACCTACTCCGTGGCCTACGTCGCCCGAGCGCTGAGCGCCAACGTCGACATCGCCCGGAAGCTGGTGGAGTTGTTCGAGACCAAGTTCGACCCCGGACTGGAGTTGAGCCGCGCCGACCGGGCGGATGAGGTCGAAGATCTCCGCGACACGATCAAGTCCGCCTTGGACTCAGTTGCCAGCCTCGACCACGACAAGATCATCCGTTCCTATCTCGCGATCATTGACGCGGTGATCCGGACCAGCTTCTACTCCCCGGATCGGCAGAGCATCGCGCTGAAGCTGCTGCCGCGCAAGATCCCGGACCTGCCCCAGCCACGGCCAGCGTACGAGATCTTCGTCTACGCACCCCGGGTCGAGGGCGTGCACCTGCGGTTCGGATCGGTCGCTCGTGGGGGGCTGCGCTGGTCCGACCGGGCCGAAGACTTCCGGACCGAGGTTCTTGGTCTGGTCAAGGCTCAGATGGTGAAAAACACCGTGATCGTCCCGGTCGGGGCGAAGGGCGGGTTCTACTGCAAACAGCTGCCCGATCCCGCGCAGGATCGGGAAGCCTGGCTTGCCGAAGGCAAGGCCTGCTACCAGATCTTCATCGGCAGTCTGCTCGATCTGACCGACAACATCGTCGACGGTGAGGTGATCCCGCCACGGAATGTGGTCCGCTACGACGGAGATGACCCCTACCTGGTGGTTGCCGCCGACAAGGGCACTGCGGCGTTCTCCGACATCGCGAACGCCATCTCGATCGAACACGGGTTCTGGCTGGGCGACGCCTTCGCCTCCGGTGGCTCGGCGGGTTATGACCATAAAGGCATGGGTATTACCGCCCGAGGTGCCTGGGAGTCGGTCCAGCGACACTTCCGCGAAATGGGCATCGACACCCAGACCGAGGATTTCACCTGCGTTGGCATCGGCGACATGAGCGGGGACGTCTTCGGCAACGGGATGCTGCTGAGCGAGCACATCAAGCTGGTGGCCGCGTTCGACCACCGGCATGTGGTGATCGACCCGGACCCGGACCCGGCCGCCAGCTGGGCCGAACGCCAGCGGCTGTTCAAGCTGCCCCGGTCGAGCTGGGCCGACTATGACGCGGACCTGATCTCCGCTGGTGGGGGGATCTTCCCGCGCACGTTGAAGGCCGTGACGATCACCCCCGAGATGCATCGGGTCCTGGGCATCGACGCCGACGTGACCGAGTTGGCCCCGGCGGAACTGATCAGCGCATGCCTGCGGGCGCCGGTCGACCTGGTGTGGAACGGCGGCATCGGCACCTACGTCAAGGCGACCGCGGAGAGCCATGCTCAGGTCGGAGACAAGGCCAACGACAACCTTCGGGTGAACGGGTCGGAGCTGCGAACCCGTTGCGTGGGGGAGGGTGGCAACCTCGGTTTCACCCAGCTCGGTCGGATCGAGTACGCGTTGCAGGGCGGTGAAGACGCCAGGGGTGGTCGGATCAACACCGACTTCATCGACAATTCCGCGGGTGTCGACACCTCCGACCACGAGGTCAACATCAAGATCCTGCTGGCCGGGGAGGTCGCCGCGGGGCGGCTGCCAAGCCCGGACCGCGACGAGTTGCTCGCCTCGATGACCGACGAGGTCGCCCAGCTGGTACTGAAGCATAACTACGCCCAGAACCTGACCCTGGCCAACGCGATGTACCGGGCACCGTCCATGGCCGGTGTGCACGAGGACTGGATGGAGCGGCTTACCGAACGCGGGGCCCTTGACCGCGAGATCGAGTTTCTGCCCACGACCGAGGAGATGGCCGAGCGCCGTCAGCAGGGCCGGGGACTGTCCTCCCCGGAGCTGGCGACGCTGATGTCGTACACGAAGATCGTGCTGGCGCGTGAGGTGCTCAGTTCCGATCTGCCCGACGACCCCGACCTGGCGGACCGGCTGGTGCGGTACTTCCCGACACCGCTGCGCGAGAGGTATGCCGAAGGGATCCGTGAGCACCGGCTGAGCCGAGAAATCGTCGCCACCGTGTTGGTCAACGACTTCGTCAACAAGTCGGGCCTCACGTGCTTTCACCGTCTTTCCTCGGAGACCGGCGCCTCGGTCGGCGACCTGTTCCGGGCCAACGTGTCAGCCCGGACGATCTTCGCCGCGGAGAAGCAGGAAGCGGCGATTATCGGCCTCGACCACCAGGTCGCCGCCAGTGTGCAGACCGAGCAGCGGCTGGAGATCCGGACGCTGATCGAGCGGGCAACCCGCTGGCTGGTCAACAACCGTCGCCGACCGATCGACATCAGCGCGACCGTGGATTTCTACGCGAAGCCGGTCCAGGAGTTGGTGGAGTCGCTGCCGTCGCTGCTCACCGGACGGGACGCGGCCGCGTACGCCAAGGCGAAGAACGCCCAGCTGGCCGCCGGCGTGCCGGAGGCGGTGGCGAGCCGGACCGCGATCCAGTCGTTCACCTATCCGGCGCTGACCATCGTGCAGACCGCTGCCCAGCTCGAATCCGACATCGAGGATGTGGCGAGCGCACACTTCGCCCTCGGCCAG
>JAKDLH010000166.1 GCA_030452945.1 Microlunatus sp.
CCTGCTGGGGCTGACCGTACTGCTGCGCGTTCGGATCCTGCCCGTACCCCTGCTGCGGCTGACCGTACTGCTGCGCGTTCGGATCCTGCCCGTACCCCTGCTGCGGCCGACCGTACTGCTGCGCGTTCGGATCCTGCCCGTACCCCTGCTGCGGCTGACCGTACTGCTGGTCGCCGTAACCCTGCGGCGGGTACGGCGCGTAACCCTGGGGGACGGGCGGTCCGTACTGCGCCGCATTCGGCGAGGTCTGCATCGCGCACAGGACCAGGGTGACGATGCCCAGACCCACGACGTTGAACAGGTAGAACCAGCCGCTGTAGCCGGCGTCGTGCAGCCGGCGGATGGTGATGGCGATGTTGGGGATGATCACCGCGAGTCCCCAGATGATCAACAAGATCAGAAACGGGATGCCGGCCGCTCCGAAGTCGTTCTGGCCTGACGACGTGGCGAAACCGAGGATCAGCGTCGCCAGATACAGGACGAATCCGATGATGGCGTTGGCCAAGGTCCACCACCAGAACTCGCTGCGGCTCGCGCGACCGCTAAAGGTGGCGTACTTCTTGAAGGCGCGCTTGACGGCGTCGACGAACCCGATCCCGTAGTAAGGCCAATCGAGCGGCGGAATATTCATACTCATGTCGACAATTCTGCCAGCCCGGGGGGTCTGTGTCAGATCGTCTCAGTCAGGCTCGGGCCGCAACCTCAGCTGACGCCGTTCGATACCGCTCGTCCAGCGCGACTGCGGACTCTTGCTCACCGGGCCGCGGCTGGTAGGTCGCCGACACCGGCGCGGACCAGTCAGGCAACGAGCCGGTCAGTGCCCACGCCGCCTGGCGTGCCGCCCCCACGGCCACGCTCTCGTACGGATCGGTGGCCAGCACCGGCAACCCGAACACGGCGGCGGCGATGGCGCGGACCGCTGGCGACTGCGCCGCCCCACCGGTCAGCATGATCGCATCCACCGGGCTGGCCTGCTCACGCAGCACCTGCACCCCGTAGGCCAGACTCCACAACACACCCTCGATAGTGGCGCGCGCCAGATTGGCGGCGGTCAGATTGGCCAGGGTCGCGCCGCGCAGCTCACCTGTGGCGTCCGGAAGCGATGGAGTCCGCTCGCCCTCCAAGTAGGGCAGGAAGACCAGGCCTTCGCTGCCCGGTCGCGCGGTCATGGCGAGTGCGCTGAAGTCGTCCAAGGAGACGCTCAGGGCCTTTGCCATCGCCACCAGGTTGCGGGCTCCGTTGAGGGTGCAGACCAGCGGCAGGAACGCACCCGTGGCGTCGGCGAATCCGGCCACCACCCCACTCGGATCATGGGTCTGGACGTTGCTGCGGAGGCAAGCGACTCCGCTGGTACCCAGGGAGATCAACGCGGTCCGGTCCGGTACCACCATGCCCAGAGTGGAGGCCATATTGTCGCCAGTGCCGGGCGCGATCATGATCCCCTCCGGCGACTCCCCCACTACCTCGTCCGGCGAGGCCACGCGCGGCAGGACGAGCTCCCGACCGAACGCCAGGCGGACCAGATCATCGGAGTAGCTGTTCGCTGTCGCGTCGAAATATCCGGTGCCGGACGCGTCGCCCCGGTCGGTCACTGGATCGAACGAGCGTCCACCGATCTCCCAGGTCAGGTAGTCATGCGGCAGGATCACCCGGTGCACCCGGGCCGCGTTCGCCGGCTCGTGACGGGCCAGCCACCTGATCTTGGCCACGGTGAAGGAGGCGACCGGCACCGAGCCGACAGCGTCGGCCCAAAGTTGCGGTCCACCAAGATCATCGATCAGGTCCACGGCGGACGCCGCGGACCGGTTGTCGTTCCACAGCAGGGCCTCCCGGACCAGCTCACCGCGCTCGTCCAGGGTGACCATTCCGTGCTGTTGTCCACCCACGGCCATCGCCGCCACTCCCTTCAGCAACGCCGGGTCCGCGGTCGCTTTCCGGTACGCGTCCAGCCAAGCGGCGGCCGTGACCTCGGTGCCGTCGGGGTGCGACGCCCGGCCGGTGCGGACCACCGCACCGGAATCGGCGTCGCAGACGACCACCTTGACTGATTGGGTGGAACTGTCCACACCGGCGACGAGGCTCACCGCCGCACCCCGGCCCGATGCTCAAGCATCGGCTGCTGGACATTCACGAGACCGAAGCCCTTGCCGTCGGAGCACGGGGCCGGGTCGGCGAAGTTCCTCGTACGCGCACGGGTCGGCGAGTGACCGACGCTCGGCAGCAGGATGTCGCCGCGCGGCTCGTTCGGCTTCGCCTCGATCGCGAAGCGTCGGCCGGGGTTGGGGGTGTCGGACATCCGTGTGCCTCCGTTACGGACTGCATGATCTGTAGGAGGCAATCTATCGAGCCCTTGGCGCCCCCTAGGGTGAGTCGGTGACCGCTCCGATCGCACCCGCTGTCCCTTCGGTGATCCCACAGCCCGTGACCGTTGAGCCGCGTTCCGCGGAATACCTACTCTCTGACGATCTGGCAATCGCCACGGACCAGCCTGGCTGGTCGACCGTGGTCCGGCGGCTGCTCTCCCCCGGCACGGGGCTGGAGCTGCCGTCGTCGCCGGATGGGACGTTCAGGCTGAACCGCGATGACGAGCTGGCCGAGGAGGCGTACGTCCTCGAGGTCGGCTCGGCCGGCATCGAGGTCGCCGCATCGAGCACCCGAGGGGTGAACTGGGCGGTCCAAACCCTGCGCCAGCTGCTCCCGCCGTCGGTTTTGCGGCCGGCCCCGACCGGTGAGCGATTGAGCGTGGCCGGCGTCCGCATCGCCGACGAGCCGCGGTTCGGCTGGCGTGGGGTGCACCTGGACGTCGGCCGGCACTTCATGCCGCTGGCGGACCTGTTCCGGTTCGTCGATCTGGCGGCGCTGCACAAGTACAACGTGTTCCACCTGCACCTGACCGAAGACCAAGGCTGGCGATTCGCGTCGACGCGCTACCCGAAGCTGCAGGAGCGGGCCAGCTGGCGAACTGAGACCCGGCGGCATCTGCAGGACCACGCCGACGGCACCCCGCACGGCGGCTTCTACACCGCCGACCAGCTCCGGTCCCTCGTCCGCTACGCCGCCGATCGCGGGATCACGGTGATGCCCGAGCTGGACTTCCCGGGCCACGTGCTGGCCCTGCTGTCCGCCTATCCGCAACTGGGCAACCACCCGGAGTCCGGCTACCAGCCGGCGACCACCTTCGGGGTCTTCCCCGAGGTGCTGAATCTGTCCGACGAGACGATGATGGTCGTCTTTGACCTCTACGACGAGCTGCTCGAGGTGTTCGACAGCTCGTTCATCCATCTCGGTGGGGACGAGTGCCCCCGCGATGAGTGGCTGGCCAGCCCCGCCGCCCAGACGCTGGCTGAGCAGCGTGGCCTGCCGGGACCAGAGCACCTGCAGCGCTGGTTCACCGAGCAGCTGCGTGACTGGCTGGTGAGTCGCGGTCGGCGCGTGGTCGGTTGGGATGAGATCAACGACGACGGTCCGTTGGACGGCTCCATCACGATGGCCTGGCGCGACGCGTCGTACGGAGCTCGGGCCGCCGCGGCCGGACTGGATGTGGTCATGTGCCCGCTCAGCCACACCTACTTCGACTACTACCCCAGCGACGATCCGGCCGAGCCCTACGCGATCGGCGGGTTGACCACCTTGGAGCAGGCGTACGCGTTCGAGCCACTGGCGGACCTGCCGGCCGAGGCGCACGCTCGGGTGCTGGGAACCCAGTGCCAGGTGTGGCGGGAGTACCTGCCGGACACCCGCCGAGTCGACTACATGCTCTATCCGCGGGCCTGCGCGCACGCGGAGGTGGCCTGGTCGCGTCCTGACGGGCGGTCGTATCCGGAGTTCCTCGACCGACTGCGTACGCATCTGGACCGGCTGACGGCAATCGGGGTGGAGTTCCGGCCGCTGGACGGACCGCTGCCCTGGCAGACCGGGGGAACCGGAGCGCTGCGCCGACCGGTCGAGCACGGCGGCCCCGCTGCCTGAGCACCCGAACGAAGACGCTCACTGAGCGGGAATAGTTCGAGGTGAGGGCAGCCTTATCATCATTAGGGCGTCGAACGCGCCCCCAGCATGGGGACAACCCGAACGGAAGAAGGCTTCACGCAGTGCGACAGGTCCACACCCTCGACCGGGTCGTCATTCGCTTCGCCGGCGACTCCGGCGACGGGATGCAGCTGACCGGCGATCGGTTCACCGCCGACTCCGCGACTTTCGGCAACGACATCTCGACCCTGCCGAACTTCCCCGCCGAGATCCGGGCGCCGCAGGGCACCCTGCCGGGAGTCTCCAGCTTCCAGTTGCACTTCGCCAACTTCGACATCATGACCCCGGGCGACCGCCCCGATGTGCTGGTCGCCATGAACCCGGCCGCGCTCAAGGCCAACATCGAGGATGTGCCGCGGAGCGGCCTGATCATCGCCGACACCGCAAACTTCACCAAGCGCAACCTGGCCAAGGTCGGTTATGACACTGACCCGCTGACCGACGGCACGCTTGCCGACTACCAGCTGCACCCCCTGGATCTGACCGGGATGACCGTGGCTGCGGTCAAGGAGTTCGGCCTGTCCCGCAAGGACGCCTCCCGGGCCAAAAATATGTTCGCCTTGGGGCTGCTGTCCTGGCTGTACAGCCGCCCGACCGAGGGCACACTGGACTTCCTTAGCACCAAGTTCGCCACGGCGCCGGCCATCCGCGACGCCAACATCACCGCCTTCAAGACCGGGTACGCCTTCGGTGAGACCACCGAGGTCTTCGCGGTCACCTATGAGGTCCCGCCGGCCGCGATGCGGGCTGGAACCTACCGGCAGATCTCGGGCAACCTGGCACTGGCGTACGGGCTGGTCACCGGGGCGCGCAAAGCCGGCCTGCCGATGTTCCTCGGCGCCTACCCGATCACTCCGGCCTCCGACGTGCTGCACGAGTTGAGCAAGCACAAGCGGTTCGGCGTCACCACCTTCCAGGCCGAGGACGAGATCGCCGGCGTGGGTGCGGCGCTGGGCGCCAGCTTCGCCGGTCATCTCGGGGTGACCACCACGTCCGGCCCGGGGGTCGCCTTGAAGGCCGAGACGATCGGTCTCGCGGTGATGACCGAGCTGCCTCTGGTGGTCTGCGACATCCAGCGGGCCGGTCCGAGCACCGGGATGCCGACCAAGACCGAGCAGGCCGACTTGTTGCAGGTGATGTACGGCCGCAACGGGGAAGCGCCGGTTCCGGTGCTGGCCGCCCAGTCCCCGGCCGACTGCTTCGACATCGCGATCGAGGCTATCCGCATCGCGGTCACCTACCGCACGCCGGTGGTGGTGCTGTCCGACGGCTACATCGCCAACGGGGCTGAGCCGTGGGAGGTGCCGGACCTGTCCGCCATCCCGCCGATCGACCCGGGGTTCGCCACCACCCCGAACGGCACCGACCGGGCCGGCAAAGACGTGTTCCTGCCCTACCTGCGTGACCCCGAGACCCTGGCCCGGCCGTGGGCCATCCCGGGCAGCGCCGGCCTGCAGCACCGGATCGGCGGCATCGAGAAGGCCAAGGACACCGGCGCGGTCTCCTATGACCCGGGCAATCACGACGCGATGGTCCGGACCCGCCAGGCCAAGATCGACGGCATCGTTCGCGACGTGCCGGATCTGGTCGTCGACGACCCGGACGCCGAGCACGGGCCGCGCGCCGACGTGCTGGTGCTGGGTTGGGGATCGACGTACGGGCCGATCACCGCCGCCGTCCGCCGGGTCCGCAAGACCGGCCGTCGGGTTGCCCAGGCCCATCTGCGCCACCTCAACCCGTTCCCGGCCAACGTGGGCGAGGTGCTGCGTACCTACCAGCGCGTGATCGTCCCGGAGATGAATCTGGGACAGCTGGCCATGCTGCTGCGAGCGAAATTCCTCGTCGACGTCTACAGCTACTCCCGCATCCGCGGGCTGCCGATTTCGCTCAGCGAGCTGGCCCAGGATTTGGAGACCGAGATCGATGCGATCGAAGGAGTTCTCGCGTGACTGCCGTCAACGGCCACCACATCGACAGCCGGACCAGGATCGCTCCGCGTCCGACCGGACGAGAAACCGCGGGCCCGGCCGCGCGCGCAGCCGGGCCGGGTCCGAGCACCCCGATCGCGGCGGACCCGACGAAAACTGGGCCCAGCGGTACGGGCTTGGCCGGCGTGCCACTCTCGCTGGAGCCGCTCAACCGCAAGGACTTCACCTCCGACCAGGAGGTGCGGTGGTGTCCCGGTTGCGGTGACTACGCGGTGCTGGCCGCGTTCCAGGGCTTCATGCCCGAGCTCGGCATCCGCAAGGAGAACACGGTCATCGTCTCGGGGATCGGCTGCTCGTCGCGGTTTCCATACTACGTGGACTCCTTCGGCATGCACTCGATCCACGGGCGGGCCACCGCCATCGCGACCGGGGTGGCCACGGCCCGCGAGGACGTGGCCGTGTTTGTGATCACCGGTGACGGTGACGCGCTGTCCATCGGCGGCAACCATCTGATCCATGTGCTGCGCCGCAACGTCAACGTGACGATCTTGTTGTTCAACAACCGAATCTACGGCTTGACCAAGGGCCAGTACTCACCCACCTCTGAGCTGGGCAAGATCACGAAATCGACCCCGATGGGTTCTTTGGACACCCCGTTCAACCCGGTGTCCCTCGCGCTGGGCGCGGAGGCGACGTTCGTGGCCCGTACGGTTGACTCCGACCGTTCGCACCTGACTTCGGTGCTGCGGGCGGCCGCCGCCCACCGTGGCGCGTCGTTCGTGGAGATCTATCAGAACTGCCCGATCTTCAACGACGACGCGTTCGCCGCGGTCAAGGAAGCCGACACCAAAGCGGAGGCGATCATCCCGCTGACCCACGGCGAGCCGATCAGGTTCGGCGTCGACGGCGCCAGAGGGGTGGTGCGCGACCCGGTGTCCGGGGCGTTCGAGATCGTCGACGTCGACACCGTCGGCGCCGACTCTCTGGTGGTCCATGACGCGCACGCACCCGATCCGACATTCGCGTTCGGATTGTCCCGGCTGACCGATTCCGGGGCCCTGCACCAGGCCCCGATCGGCGTCTTCCGCGACGTCGAGGCGCCCACGTACGACGATCTGGCTCGTGATCAGGTGAAGCTGGCCGAGGGCACGGGCAGTGACGACGACGCCCTGCAGGCCATGGTTGCCGGCGCGGACACCTGGACCGTCGTCGGCTGAGCCCGGCGATCGCCCCGACCCGTACGCCTCCCCCTACCCTGACGAACGCCCGCACCAGCCAAGTCGCTCGGGTTTTGGGTTTTAGGACCCAATGCGGGAAGAGCCACAAAAGCCAAAACCCCCCGC
>JAKDLH010000167.1 GCA_030452945.1 Microlunatus sp.
CTCGATCTGCGGATAGAGCGACTCCGTTGAACCCGAGCGACTTCTGGGTTTTTGGCCAGGCCGGGGCCGAGCGGGTAAGGTTCGCCGTTGGCACGCTGTCATCCGAGACCGCAAACCAGGCATCGCCCTCCTGCCACGGGGACGTCCCGTGGCCGCTGAGACCAGAGGAGGAGGAGTTCGCGCATGCGCCCGTACGAGGTCATGGTCATCTTCGACCCCGACACCGAGGAGCGTTCGGTTCAGCCGACGCTCGAGCAGTACCTCACCGTCATCACCTCCGGTGGTGGCACCGTGGAAAACCTGGACATCTGGGGTCGACGCCGGCTGGCGTACGAAATTCAGAAGAAGTCCGAGGGCATCTACGCGGTGATCAACCTCAAGGCCCAGCCCGACGACGTGAAGGAACTGGAGCGACAGTTCCGGATCAACGAGTCGATCATGCGGACCAAGGTCATCCGCCCCGACACGCGCTGAGATCCGCCCGCTCCGACTGACCGCTCACCACGGCTTTCAGAGACTGTCAGAGTCTGCTGCCAGTCTGGGCATCGCATCATCCGAACTGACCTTCCAACGGAGAGACACATGGCTGGCGAGACCGTCATCACTCTGGTCGGCAACTTGACCGCTGACCCAGAGCTTCGCTTCATCCCTTCCGGGGCCGCGGTGGCCAACTTCACCGTGGCGTCCACTCCGCGCACCTTCGATCGCCAATCCGGGGAGTGGCGTGACGGGGACGCGATGTTCATCAACTGCGCGGTCTGGCGGCAGGCCGCGGAAAACGTGGCCGAGTCGCTGCAAAAGGGCATGCGGGTCATCGTCCAGGGCCGACTGAAGTCCAGGTCGTACGAGACCCGCGAGGGTGAGCGACGGACTGTCTTCGAGATTGACGTGGACGAGATCGGCCCGGCGTTGAAGTACGCGACGGCCAAGGTCACCCGCTCCTCCGGCGGAGGTGGCGGCTACAGTTCCGGCGGCGGTCAGAGCGGGGGACAGGGCGGCGGTGGCTACTCCGGTGGCCAGGGCAACCAAGGGAGCCAAGGTGGCAGTCGCCCGGCAGGCGGGGCGAACAACGATCCCTGGGCCACCGGTGGCAACGCCGGATCCTCCGGCGGAGGCCAGGGTAACCAGGGTGGGAACGACCCGTGGGGCACCCCGACCAGCGACGAGCCCCCCTTCTGAGGACCTGATCGCCACTCAAGCTTGACCACGCCGGTTCCGACCGGCGCCAGCACCACCCGAATTAACGGCACATTCCGGCTCGACGCCGGGCTCGAAAGGAGCACCACAATGGCCTCAACTCCTCCAGCACCTCGCAAGGTGAAGAAGAAGGCCAACCCGCTTCGCGCGGGTCAGCACATCGACTACAAGGACACCGCCACATTGCGGAAGTTCATCTCCGAGCGTGGCAAGATCCGCGCCCGCCGGGTGACCGGACTCTCCGTTCAGGAGCAGCGCCGGGTCGCCATCGCCATCAAGAACGCCCGCGAGGTTGCGCTGCTGCCGTACGCCTCGACGGCTCGCTGAGTCGGGAAGGACGAGACGTGAAGCTCATTCTGACGGCCGCTGTCGACAAGCTCGGCCTGGCCGGCGACGTGGTGGAGGTCAAGGACGGTTACGGCCGCAACTACCTCATGCCCCGCGGCTACGCCATCAGGTGGACCAAGGGCGGCGAGAAGCAGATCGAGGGGATCAAGCGGAGCCGGGACGCCCGGGAGATCCGCAACCTCGACCACGCCGAGGAGGTCAAGTCCCAGCTCGAGGGTCTGACCATCGAGTTGCCCGTCCGGTCCGGGGAGAGCGGCAAGCTGTTCGGCGCGGTCACCGCCGCCGACGTCGCGTCCGCGATCAAGAAGTCCGGAGGCCCATTGGTGGACAAGCGTGCCATCGAGATCGCCAAGCCGATCAAGTCCCTCGGCAACCACACGGTGGGGGTCAAACTGCACGACGCGGTGACCGCTCACGTCTACGTTGCGGTGAGCTCGCAGGCGTGAGCCTGCGGCTTCTCGACGGGACCGCGCCGCACCTGGACGACCCGAGCACGCACCCGGAGTAGGGGCATGCGCGGAGCAGGGTCGGCGGGACGGCGCTGGCGGGTTCTGGCCGCCGTCGGCATAGCCGCGCTTCTGTTGCTCAGCCTCGGGCTGCCGCACGTCGGCATCGCCGGCGCCGGCCTGGGTCGTTCGCTCATTCCAGCCGGGATGCTGTTCTCCCAGGTGCAGCCGGACAGCCTCGGCGTGGCGCTGAATCTGCCCCGGCTGTCGCTGGGCGTCAGCGTCACCTACCTCGGAGTCGGTTTGCACCAACTCGGGCTGGTCATGGCCCTCGCCTCGTTCTGGGTGCTGGCGGTCGAGGACATCAACCGCTGGATCTATCGCGTGGCGGTCATCGCCGGCTGGCTGCTGGCGGCGAGCGCACCTGCCGTCGTGATCGGTTGGCTGCTGCTCCGCGACTCGGGCGCACCGGCTCTGCTTGGCTGGGCCTGGTTGGCCGCGCTGCTGGCCGGGGTTGCGATCATCGTCCTGGCCCGCCGCTCGCGCGACCGGATCGACCGATCGTGGTACGTGGCGCGGCCTGAACTGCAGTAGGCCTCGTGCCTGATCGTGCGTCAGGCTCCTGTGCGAACCAGCACCCGAGGGCGTATCCAACCTCGATCAGGCCCAGTTCGCCGCATCGGTCAGGCAGAACGGGTGACCGGCCGGGTCCAGCAGGACGCGCCAGGTGTCGCCCGGCTGGTCGTCAGGCACGCTCGCTCCCAACTCGACGCAGCGCCGCTCGGCCGCCGGGATGTCGGACACCTTCACGTCGAAGTGAAACTGCTTGCTGCCGTGGTTCGGCCAGCCCGGAGGCTGGTAGTCGGGTACCTGGCCAAAGCCGAGCAGCAGCGAGTCCGGCCCCTTCAGCATGGCGTACTCGTCCTCGACGGCTGCGATCTCCCAGTCGAGCAGCTCGGACCAGAATCTGGCTTCGATCCGGGGATCGGGGCAATCCAGGGTCACCATCGCGATGGAGACGCCGCCTGTCGTGGTATCGGTCATGCCATCAGTGTGGCCGTGTCCTCGTCCTCGCCGCTTGGACAAACCCGACACGCCCGCAACCGTCGATATCCGCGTGGTCGACCGGGAGCCGCTCGCCCTCGCGACCTCGGAAGCGGAAACTGGAGCCGGTCAAGCCGGTCAAGCCGGTCAAGCCGGTCAAGCCGGCCACGCCGACGAGGCGATCGGGTAGGGCGGGTTACCGGAAGAGTCAGGATCCGCCGGCGATCGCGTACGACCAGACCTCACTGTGGACGGCGACAGGTCGAGGAGCCGCCCCGCTCGAACGCTCAGCCGCCGAGCGATGACCCTCGGCGAACGACGGGGAGGCCAGCCAGGTCTGGAAGGACTCCTCGTCACGCCAGCGGGTGACCACCAGCCACTGCAACCGATCGTCGGTCGGCCGGAGCAGCTCGAAGCCTTCGAAGCCGTCCGCGTCGTCGACGGCGCCCGCTCGCTGGGCGAATCGGTGTGCCAGCTCGTCGTCGGAGCCTTCGGGAACAGTGATGGCGTTGATCTTGACTACGGTCATGAGCCAAGCCTCTCGGGAGTGAGGAGCGATTGCGGGCGACGCGCCGGGGTTCGTCGCGCGGAGCTGTGTCGCCCGGCATCGCGAGCGAACGAGTGAGAATCCGCGGAGCTCAGGACCGCGGAGCGCGGAGCGCGACAGATGAACCCGGTCATGACTCGATGGTGCCCGATGCGTGGGGGCGTACGGGCTCGGCCTCGTTGGGTCGAGCCGACGTGGACCGGCGGCGGGATAGGTATGCCCGGAGCCCGGCGTGCCCGTTTGGTCTGCGTCGGTCGAGGCACCAGGCTCGCGGTGTGAGCATCGGCCCCTCCTTCGAGCACCCGTTCGCGGCCGGCGTCAAACCCGTCGTCATCACGGTCATCCGGGTGATCATCTCCAGTGCGGTTGTCCTCACGGTCTTTTTCAGGGTGCCGGTCGGCGACTCGGCGAACCAGTCCGATGTGCCCTTCCTGGCTCTGCATGTGGTCTTGTTCGCCGTCATCGTGGCTATCGAGATCCCGGTGATCATCCGGTCCAAGCATCCGGGTCTGCGGTCGGTAGAAGCCACGATCCTGACCATTCTGATCTTCCTGACCCTGTTCGCCCGGATCTACCTGTCCATCTCGGTCAGCGATCCAACGACGTTCAACGAGTCCTTGAACCATTTGCGAGCGCTGTACTTCACCACGGCCGTGTTCGCTACCGTGGGTTTCGGCGACATCGTCGCCACCACAGACGCTGTCCGCTTGGTGGTCACTGTCCAGATGGTGCTCAATCTCGTCGTGATCGGCGTGGTGGTGAAGGTCTTGTTCACCGCTGGCACGCGCGGCATGGAACGACGCCGCGACGAGCAGTCGTCCTCGCAGGAGGATGAGTTCGGCGGGAGTTCGGCGAGTTGAGTTTCGGCGCGACCTCCACCGGCGACCAGAGGCTGAGACGGCGTCGGTCTCACCCCACAGCCGACCCCGTCCGGATCCAACGATCCGTCCGGGCTCGACCGACCAGCGTGAGCATGCGGGCAAGCATGAATGCTCCATACGCCCCCCACAGCCAGACCAGGCCCGCGTCCAGGGACCGTACGGTGAGCGCCAGCGGCACGTACGCGGCCAGCGAAATCATTCCGGCCAGAGCCAGGTAACGTCCGTCGCCGGCCCCGATCAGGACTCCGTCCAGCACGTAGACCACGCCGGCGATCGGGGTGGTGAACGCGACCACCACGAGCACCCGACCCACCAGCGCCTGGACGTCGGGATCGGGGGTGAAGACCGCCGCCACGAACTGTCCGCCGACGGCGACGACGATCCCGAAGCCCACCCCGAAAACGACTCCCCAGCCGATCATCCGGGAGGTCATCGACCGCCCGAGGGCAACCTCACCGGCCCCGAGCAACCGTCCGATGATCGCCTGGGCGGCAATGGCGATCGCATCCAGGGCAAAGGCCAGCAGCACCCAGATCGAGTTCACCACCTGTTGGGCCGCCAACACGACCGTGCCACCGGCGGCCGCCACCAGCGTGGTGAGGGTGACCGCGGCCAGCAGAGTTGCGGTCCGGGTGACCAACCAGACCCCGGATCGGGCCGCCGCGAGCACACCGACGGGGTGGAAACCCAGGTGAACTCCGTCCCGTCGTGCGGCCTGGGTCACGACCACGGCGATCACCGCGGCCGCACCGGTCTGAGCGATCAAGGTGCCGACCGCCGCTCCTTGGATGCCGAGGCCCGCACCGTAGATGAGGCCGAAGTTCAAGGCGATATTCGCGAGGTTGGTCGCTACGGCCACCTTGAGCGGCGTGGTGGTGTCCTGCAGGCCGCGCAGCACGCCGGTGCCGGCCAACAGCACCAGTACCGAGGGGATGCCACACACCGCGATCCGCAGATAGGCCAGAGCGGCTGCGCTCACCGGCGCGGACGGGCCGTACGCGGCGACGATGGTCGGCAACAGGATCTGCAGCGCGATCACCAGCAGCACACCGAGCAGCACCGCCAGCATCAGTCCGTCGATACCATCCGCCAACGCGGCTCGTCGATCGCCGGCACCCAAGCGCCGAGCAACGGTGCTCGTGGTGCCGTACGCCAAGAAGATGCACAGTCCGACCACGATGGCGATCAGGTTGGAGGCGATCCCCAGACCCGCGAGCTGGTCGGTGCCGAGGTGACCGACGAACGCCGAATCGGCGATCAGCAGCAGGGGCTCGGTGAGCAGGGTGGCGAAGGTGGGAATCGCCAGCGCGAAGATCTCGCGGTCGAGCGCGCGATAGCGAGCAGATCGGGTGAGGCGCGCGGGCACGGGTGTCTTCCGGTATCGGTTCGAACAGAATCCAGAGTGAGCAGGGTCCGACGTTACGAGCAGCGGTGTGCGATGGCCAGGGTCAGAGTCGGCGCTTGATGCCCGAGTTGTCCACAGCAGTTATCCCCAATGTGGACGAATCACACCCGTGTCACTAGTCGTCCAGCTCCGGCGGCTGGCTACTTCCAGAGGGTGGCGATGCCGAACGCGGCGGCCATGCCGCCCATACCGATCAGCACGTTCCAGTTCCCCAGGGCAACCATGAACGGGATCTGCGAACCCGCGATATAGAACACGATCAGCCACATGACACCCAGCAGCCCCACCGTGATGAAGGCCGGCGGGACCCAACGTCGGCTGGTCGGCGCCTTGATCCGCCTGGATTTCTCCACGCTGGTCGTCGAGGGCTTCTTCTTCGTCGCAGCCGTCTTGCGGACTTTGGATTCGGGCACGCGTAACTCTCCTTGGGTGTTGGTGGTTAGCGTAGTTGACTCAGCCGGGAGACTGGCGATCCGGCGACGAAGGGACGTGGTGCCGGTGCTCGGTCTGACCGGGATGTGGCGGCGGTTCCGGCGTGCCCTGATTCAAGCCCGGTCGGCCGGGCGACGGCGCGATCGCCAGCAGAGCCGATGGGGGACGATCGCGACCACCGTGGTCTGCGCTGTTGCCGGCCTGCTGGTGATTGTCAGTGCGTCCACCGCCCGGGGAATCGACCTGCGGCCGGGACGGTACACCGATCTGGTCAGCTTGGTGCAGTCGGAATCACGTCGGAATGCGGCGTTGGCCGCCGAGGTGACGACGCTTCGCGCGGAGGTCGGCACGCTGGCCGCTGCGCAGCAGGACCCGGGGAGCACCGAACTGATCACGGAGGTGGCGAGGCGATCCGCCCAGGTCGGGCTCACTCCCGTCACCGGCCCCACGCTCACCGTCACCTTGACCGACGCGCCGGCCTCGGTGGCCGGGGACGGTGTCGACCAAGACCTGCTGATCGTTCACCAGCAAGATATCCAGGCCGTGGCCAACGAACTGTGGCGTGGGGGCGCCGAGGCGATGACCATCCAGGGTCAACGGGTGATCGCGACGACCGGCATCAAGTGCGTCGGCAACACGGTGGTGCTGCACGGCATCCCGTACGCGCCGCCGTACGTGATCAGCGCGATCGGCGACCAGGCGAGGTTGCAGGCGGCGCTGGACCGCTCCGAATACGTCCGCCTCTATCAGCAGTATGTGGACGCCTTCCGGCTGGGCTACCAGGTGAGCACGTCTGATCGGTCGAGCTTCCCCGGCTACCGAGGCGCGATCGACCTGCGGTACGCAGACGTGTTGCATCCCGACCAAGCCGGTGGCCAGCAACCTCGCTGACTCGCCCGACCCCAGAACGCCCACCCCACCGGCCGCGCACTTTTGTACCGGTATCCACACTCACCGTGGATACCGGTACAAA
>JAKDLH010000168.1 GCA_030452945.1 Microlunatus sp.
AAAAATTTGTTGGGCTTACATTGTGAGGTCGGCTATACCGGGTGGTGAATTGACGGCTCGAAAGAGCCGCGCCGCACTGATCTCCATAGAGTTTCGGTGATCATGGCGAGAGGGAAACACCCGGCTCCATTCCGAACCCGGAAGTTAAGCCTCTCAGCGCCGATGGTACTGCACGGGGGACCGTGTGGGAGACTAGGACGTCGCCGGACAACATACTTCAAGGTCGACCACTTCGGTGGTCGGCCTCGAAGTGGTTTAAGGCCGTTTTCCGTTGTCGCTGGGCATTCGTGCTTGCTGGTCAACTGGTGATTACATCGATGTGGAGTTCCTGAAACCGACGGGCGGTGTCGGTATCGATCTCAGATCCTGTTGTGAAGATGCCTTGAACCTGCTCCAGGCCGGCGAACCGGACGAATCCGGTGCGGCCCAGGACGGGCGGCTCCGCCACCAACCAGATCGACGCGGCGGCGGTGGCTTCGGCCTGACTGATCGCGGCGCTCATGACCGATGGGCTGAACAGGCCTTGTTGGGAGTGGATTCCGCTCGGAGCCAAGACGGCCAGGTCGACGCGGAGACGGGCGAGGTCGGTAAGGGCCCAGTCGCCCTCCTGGGCTCTGGAGGTTGGGTCGACGCGGCCGCCGACGTTGTAGACCCGGATGGTCGGCACCCTGGACACGACGACCGCGACGTCCAAACTGTTGGTGACGATCGTCAGTCCGTTGTCCTCGCTCGATCGACCCAGGCTCTCGGCGACCGCGCAGGTCAATGGCGACGCAGCGAGCAGGACCGTGCTGTGCGCCGGTAGCCGTTCGGCGATGCGATCCCCGAGGCGACGGTGCGTGTCATCGATTTCCGGTCCGGCTCCCGTGAACGGTGCGAGCGGATCGGCGGTCTCAGCTGGGATGGCTCCGCCGTGTACCCGCTGTAAGGAGTCGGCTGCTTCGAGATGAGTTAGATCCCGCCGGATCGTCTCCTGGGCGACACCGAGCCAGGTGGCGAGGTCGCCGACCTCAACCCTGCCGACCGAGTCCAATCGGTCCAGGATCAGTCGACGTCGGTCGTTGGCGGTCTCCGGTCGAACCGTCATCCCTTGTCCTCCGCCCCTGGAGTTCTCGAGCGGTCACAACAACCGCAGCGACTCCGTCAATTGTGGTCGGATCTGCAGCTTTCGCCCCGCGCCCGACCTGAATGCTTCGAGCGCCTCGCCGTAGTCGGCCAGCGTATATGCGTGACTCACCATGCTTCTCGCGTTCAGCGCCCCGGCGGCGAACATTTCCACCGCACGCGCGTACGAGTTGAGGACGGCCATCGAGCCGACCACGGTGACTTCGTCGTTGTAGATGCCGAAGGGCGAGAATGCAGCGGTGGCGTCGGCGGGCGCGACACCGAACTGTTGGAAGACGCCGCCGCGGCGGACGCGACGCAGCCCGTCCTCGATCGCGGCCACAACACCGGTGCAGTCGATGACCACGTCCCATCCGCCCTCGTGGTCGGCCTCGTCGGGGTTGAGGACGACCCGTTCGATCCCGACCTCCCTCGCGACGTCCAGGCGGTCGGGGTTGCGATCGGCCAGGGTGACGCTCGCCGAGCCGGCCCGCGGGGCCAGCTGGGCCATTATCAGTCCCATGGTTCCCGCGCCGTAGACGAGATAGTGCTCCCCCATCCGGCGGGGCAACAGATCGTAGCCGTGGATCACGCAGGAGAGTGGTTCGATCAGTGCGGCCAAGGCCAGATCGACATGATCCGGTAGCCGATGCACGTTCCGGACCGGAGCCACCATCAGTTCCGCTGTCGACCCGTTCGTTCGGGCCACTCCAGTTCCGTTCCAGTGTTCGCACAGATTAGACCGTCCGACTGAGCAGTACGCGCACTCACCGCAGGTCAGCGTCGGGTCGACCGAGACCCGATCCCCGATGCCGACCTCAACGACCCGCTCACCGACGCCTTCGACGATCCCGGATGTCTCGTGGCCGGGGATGATGGGGAACCGGGTCGGTGCGAACTCCCCGTCCAGGACATGGATGTCGGTGCCGCAGATCCCGACCGCCTCGACCCGGACGAGCACGTCCCGCGGCCCGGGGACCGGGTCGGGGACCTCCTCCAACGAGAACCGGTTGGGTTCGGCAATGACGATCGCGCGCACTACTTCACCGCACCCATGGCCAGTCCGCGCACCAGACGCTTCTGGGCCAGCCAACCGGCGATGATCACCGGCAGCACGGCGATCGTCGACGCGGCCGACAGGATCGCCAGGAACTGACCTCGTCCGTCGACGAAGCTGCCCAGGAACGGTGGGGTGGTGCGGGCGACGACGGCGGTGAGCAGGTTGGCCAGGAAGTACTCGTTCCAGGCGAAGATGAAACAGATCAGGGCCGCTGCCGCGGCGCCGGGGGCGACGATCGGCAGGGACACCCGCCACAGCTCCCGGCTGTAGCTGGCGCCGTCGATCTGTGCGGCTTCGACTACGGCAATCGGCACTTCGGCGAAGAACGAGCGCATCATCCACACGGCGAGCGGCAAGTTGATGCCGAGGTAGAGGAGGCCGAGCGCCCAGAGGTTGTCGAGCAGGTTCAGTGACCGCAGTAGCAAGAACACGGGGATGATCGATGCCGCAATGGGCATGAACTTGGTGGAGATAAAGAAGAACAGCCCATCCTGCCACCGTGCGATGGGCCGGACCGACAACGCGTACGCGGCGGGGATGGCGAGCAGCATGACGACGATGGTGGATAGCACCGCGACGGCGAACGAGTTCAGCAGATAGAGCGCCATGCCGCGGTCGAACACCTCGGCGTAGCGATCCAGGGTGGGGGTGAAGAAGAACTCGGGCGGGAAGGTTGCCGCTTGGCCCTCGGTCTTGAAGCTGGTGATCACCATCCACAGCACAGGGAAGAAGAACAGCAGCACCAGCACCCAGGTCAGGAGGGTGATTAGATACCCCACCACCTTCCGTTTCGTGAACTTGCTGCTACCACTGCGCTCAGCGCGGGCCGGTTGCGTCGTCTGGGGCCGGGTTGTTTCGACGGCGGTGGACATCAGGCCTCCTCAGTGAAGATCTTGAACATGGTTCGGAGCGCCAGCGTCGCAAACACGATGGTGAGGATCACCGTGATCACGCCGTACGCGGCTGCCTCACCAACCTGCTGGCCGATGAAGGCTCGCTCGTAGAGCAGGTAGGCGATGGTCTTGGTGTTGCCGGCGCCCTTGGTCATGATGTTGATCGGGTCGAAGACCTGGATCATGAACACGGTGCCCAGCAAGATGGCCAACTCCGCATACGTGCGCAGGTGCGGCAGTGTCATGAAGCGGAACGTCTGGAACGCACTGGCGCCGTCGACGTCGGCCGCCTCCAGAATCTCACCGGCCTGGGACTGCAGCCCGGCGAGCAGAATCAGCATCATGAACGGCGTGTACTGCCAGGTCAGCGTGAAAACGATGGTCATGGCCGGGTGGTCGGTGTTCCAGGCGATGGGTTCAATCCCGACCAGGCCAAGTCCCCAGTTCACCATTCCGGTGTTGACCTCGAGCAGGGAGTACTTCCAGATCAGGGCGGCTGCTGCCGGCATCACCAGGAATGGGGTGATCAATAGGGTGCGCGCTAACGCTTGGCCTCTGAACTTCCGGTCCAGCAGCACCGCCAGCACCAGGCCGAGGATCAAAGACAGGATCATCGAGCCCCCGACGATGCGGATGGTGGCCCAGATTGAGGGCAGGAAGGCTCCGTTGGTGATGACTGCGACATAGTTGCTGAAGCCGGCGAACGACCGGTCGTCCGGCCGGGCCAGGTTCCAGTCCTGGAAGGAGTAGTAGATCGTGGCCAGGAACGGGACCTGGGTGATCAGGATGGCTGCGACCAGCGCTGGGAAGATCAGCTTCCGCGCGAACTTGCGTTGGGCGAGCTCTTGACCTTTCAGGTCGGCCAGCCCGGTCTTCTTGCTCTTGGCCGCGTTCTTCGGCGCTTGGATCGTCGGGGCTTCCTCCACCGTGCCTGCCATCTCAGCCCTTCTTCTGATTGTCGCCAGCCCGCTGGGCGATCTTTTGACCTTGATCTAGCGCCAGGTCGAGTGGTCGTCTGCCGGCGATCACGTCCGCCAACAACTGCGATGTCTGGTTGCCAACGTCTTGGAACTCGGGGATGGTCACGTACTGGATACCGACCCACGGTTGCGGGTCGACACCGGGATGGGTCGGATCGACCTCATTCATGATCTTCGCGGTCAACGGGGCGAATTCCCCGCCCGCCTGGATGTACTGAGGGATGAGGTACGTCGACTTGCGAGTTCCCGGTGGGGTCCGGGACCAGCCGAGCTCGGACCCCACCAGCTTTGCGTATTGTTTCGAGGTCGCCCACTTGACGAACTCCCAGGCCGGCCCCTTGTTCTTGGACTCCGCATTGATGCCGAGGTTCCACGACCACAGCCAGCCGGAGTTCTCGGTCAGCTTGACCGGCGCCCGAACATAGCCCACCTTGCCGGCCACCTTCGAGTTCTTCGCGTCCTCCACCGAACCCGCGGCGGATGTGGCGTCGTACCACATCGCGGCCCGTTCCTGGCTGAACAGGTTGAGGCACTCGGTGAAGCCGAACGAGACTGGGTCGCTCTCCCCGGCGTCGGCGAGGGTGTCGATGTAGAACTTGACTGCCTCGGTGAAGCCGGGAGCATTCACCTGCGCCTGCCAATCCATGTTGTACCACTGGCCGCCGAAAGTGTTGATCACCGTGGTGAGCGGCGCGAACATCTCCCCCCAGCCCGGCTTGGCTCGCAGGCAGATCCCGGCGCGGTCGGTGCTCGGGTCCTTCAGTTTGTCCGCGTACTCCGCGATCTGGTCCCAGGTCGGTCGTTCCGGCATCGTGATGCCGGCCTTCTTGAAGAGGTCTTTCCGATACATCAGAAACGACGACTCGCCGTAGAACGGCACCGCGTACAGCCGCCCGTCGTACGACACTCCGTCGCGGACCGGCTTGAAGAAGTCATCCACGTCGTAGTCGGGGTCTGCGGCCGCCAGATCGGTGAGGTTCTCCAACCAGCGGTTCTGGCCCCAAATCGGCACCTCGTAGGCGCCCACGGTCATGATGTCGTACTGGCCACCCTGGGTGGCGACGTCCTTGGTCGCGGCATTGCGGAGGTCGTTCTCCTCCATGAAGATCATGTTGATCTTGATGTCGGGATGCAGCTTGTTGAACTCGGGCAGCAACTGTGCCATGTCCTGCATCTGCGGGTTGTTCACGCTGGCCAACGTCACCGTCGTCACGCCAGGTTCGTTGCCCAGATCGCCGAAGCCGGCACAACCGGAGACCGCGAGCGAGAGGCTCACCGCCAGTCCGGCAACCGCCAGGCGTCGTTGCTTGAGGGTGGTCATGAATCGCCTTTCGGGGTGGAGAGCCAAGGACCAGACAACTGGACGGCTCCGAGTGCACCGTCTCGGAGACCGTAGTACGCCGATGCGCCCGGAGTCTAGGGTTTCTGGCAGAAAACTGCCCGTTCGGCGGGACACCGTGTGGTTTTGGTTGTTGTCGTCGACCGATAGGTGTGGTCTTCTGGTCTCATGTATCCCCCGGAGCGTCGACAGGCGATTACCCGCTACCTCTTCGAGTGCACCGACCATCACGCGGGAGTGGTCCAGATCGGTAGGCGTCTGGGCGTCACGTACGAGACCGTTCGCAAGGACCTCGAGGTCCTCGAGCGACGGGGGGTAGTGCGACGGGTGCGTGGCGGCGCGGAGTTGCTGGTGACCATCCCGTTCGAGCAGGCGCTGGCCGCCCGCCACGCGGAGCAGTTCCCGGACAAGATGTCGATCGCCGGCCGCGTGGTCACCGAGCTGCCGGACGACGGTGTGGTGATTCTGGACTCCGGCTCGCTGACGTTCGTCTGCGCGCAGCTGATGCCTACCGACCGATCCCTGACGCTGGTCACGAACAACCTGCCGGCGGCACGCCATCTCGCTGGTCGGACCCAGATGCAGATCATGACCCTGCCGGGTTCGGTGCGAGGCCTGACGTCTGCGGCGGTCGATCCCTGGACGACCCGCCGTCTGGGCACAATCTCAGCCGATCTCGCGATCGTCGGCGTCAACGGTTTGAGCGCGGAACGCGGGCTGATGACGACCAATCCCGAGGAGTCCGCGGTCAAGCGAGCGATGCTGCTGGCTGCCCGCCGTCGAGTCGTGCCGGTGATCTCCGGTAGACTCGGACGGTCGTCGTTTTGCACCTTCGCTGCGGCGTCTGAAGTGGATCTGGTGATCACCGACCGGGGGGCACCACCCGAGATTGTGGCCTCGCTCACGGCAGCGGGGCCCGGCGTCGTCGTAGTGTGACCACGGATTTCTCTCGAACTGTGAACCGACTGAGGGTCCGTCTCGGTTGACCTGGGAGCTGGGCGAGCTGCTCTCGGTATGTCCCGAAAGGCACTTGAAAGTCGAGCCGTACGCATTTCGGCATCGGTTTCGTCAGTTCTGCGACAGTTGTCAGGCCGCCGACGCCGGAATCGATAACCCTGATCGGCGATGACTTTGTGTACATTCGTCCTTCTGGTCGTAGTTGGCGCGCTTTGCGGCGGAATCGGTGGAACCGGGAGCCGAGGCAGTCGTCGATCGAGTCGACGATGGCGGCGCTGAGCTGAGGGAACACCGTCGGAACGGCTGCCTTTGCTTCGCGGACGCGGGGAAGTAAGGATTGGCAGGTGAACCAGAACAGCGGGCAGCGTCCCGGCGATCGGGGTCGACCCGGTGGTGGTAGTCGATCCGGTGGTAGTCGATCCGGTGGCAGGCGGCCGGCCCTCGAGCGCCCCTCTCGCGGCTCCGGGTCCCCGACCCCGTCGAATCCGGCAGATAGCCGCTCCGCCGATCGGCCTGATGATCGAGCGTCGGGTGGGCGACCGGTTCACGGTCGGCGGCACGGATCCCGCGATGAGCAACGCGAGCCTCGTTCCGGGACGGTCGGACCGGATGGCCCGCACCGTGAGCCCCCACCCCCCGGTCTGCAGAAGCGAGCCGACGAGCCCCGGTTGCCGTCCGATCTGGACATCCGTGACCTGCCGCGGCCGGTGCAGGCCGAGTTGCGCGGACTGCCGAAGGACCTCGCCGAGGTCGTCGGCGGGCATCTGGTTCTCGCCGGTCGGCTGATCGACGACGACCCAGAACTGGCCTACCGACACGCCGAGGCCGCGCGGCGCCGCGCGGCCCGCCACCCGGGGGTCCGCGAAGCCCCCGCCGCGCGCGCCTACGCCGCCGGCGTGTACGACGGCGC
>JAKDLH010000169.1 GCA_030452945.1 Microlunatus sp.
CGACCAACACCGCAGGCAGGCAGATCGCAACCCCTCGCGCCGCTCCCCACGCCACCTTGGACACCGGGCCGACGGTTACCGCAGCCACTGCCGAATGGTCCGGCCGACACCGGACTCGCTGTTGGCCGGCACCGTGGCGAAGCCGCGCTGCAGCAGATCCGGATGCGCGTTGGCGACCACGTACGGCAGCCCGACCCAGCCCAGCATCGACAGGTCGTTCGGCATGTCGCCGAACGCGGCGACCTCGGCCGCCTCGACACCGAGCTGCTGACAGAACCGGGCGAGCATTGCGCCCTTGTCCACCCCGGGTGCGCTCACCTCCACCAAGCCGTATCCCCGGCTGGTGGAGTGGGTCGCCGACAGCCGGTCTCCGATCGCCTCATCGACCCGGGCCAGCAGCTGGTCGGAATGCAGGGACGGGGACTGGACCAGCATCTTCACCAGGTCGTCGTGCACGATCGTCTCCACCGGGCCGGCGAAGATGTCTGGATCTCCGTTGTCCGGGGCCCAGGTCGAGTAGTGCGGCTCGTGCCCGAACCGGGTACCCGACTCGAAGGCGAACCGCACGTCGGGCGCGATCGTGCGGATCCGCTCGACGGCATCCAGCGCCGAGGCGGTCTCGATGCAGATCCGGTCAACTATCTTCTCGGTCTCCGCGTCGTACAGGGCGGCCCCGTTGCTGGCGATCACCAGCGGGTGCGCGCCGGGCAGCCCCTTGATCACCTCGAGCCAGCGAATCGGCCGACCGGTGGCGAAGACGACCGTGATACCTGCCTCTTGGGCGGCCAGCACCGCCGCCGAGTTCTCCTCGCTCACCGACTCGTCGGGGGACAGGAACGTCCCGTCGAGGTCGGTCGCGATCAGTCGGGGAGGCCGCACGTCGACGATCCTGCCACGTCGGCGTTCATCGCCCTGGATCTCCACCGGTGGCATCGCCGTGACACCCTGTGCATCGATCAGCATCCCCGGTCACAGCCGGGACGTCGGGGTGCTGCCACCGGGCGAGCCGGAGGTCGACGGGGTCGGCTGCCCGCCCCCGGACTTGCTCGCGCTCGGCGACCCCGACGCCGAACCCGACTCCGATCCCGAGGCCGAGGGCGACCCGGACTGGCTGTTCGACGGCGACCCGGACTCCGGCGATGGCGACCCCGACTGCGGTGACGGCGAGCCGGATTGGGGTGGAGGGCTACCCGATCCCCCGGTAGGGGTCGGCGGGGTCTGCGGTGGCTGATTCTGGAAGATCAAGATCGCGATCAGCACGGCCAGCGCCGCCAGCAGCAACATCAGCAACCAGGACACCAGGATGGTCTTCCAACCGGCCCGGTCGTACCGACCGGGCCAGGGCAACGGCCACAGCCGCACCAAGCCGGGCTTGATCCGGCCCTGCCAGTAGTGCTGGTAGTCCGGTCCACTCGCTGTGCCCTGCGCCGACAGCGTGGCGAGCTGGACCTGGTCCAGGATTCGTGCCGCCTCCGTCGCCGCGGCGGGCGAACCGTCGTAGGCCAAAGCGACCCAGGGCGCCAGCAAGCCGCCCCCCGGCGGCACCGGGTCGTCGTCGGAGGCGACAGACTTGCGGCCCAGCCGGCCGAAGTCCTGACCGTGCCCACCGCGGGCCAGCACGGTGTCGATGTGCATCGTGTTGACCACGCCGGCGAGCCGGTCCCGGGCCGCGGCGTCGGCGGCCGCGCCTTCGGACAACACGACGATCATCGCGCTGCGATCGGCCGCGTCGTGCCCGGTGTAGGCCACGCCGGCCTCGGCCGCGCCGAGCCGCGCGTCCAGCCAGAAGTCCCCGATGCGCGGCGGATCGTCGGGCAGCAGCGGACTGACCGGCACCCAGTCGGGATCGGCTGGCGGGTTGGACATCGCTCCTCGTCGGGTCGGTGGCGCCGGCGACGCTCAGCCTGACCGGTCGAGTGACGCACGGCACGGATCGCCCGAAGGCGCTCGGCACAGCTGCGGAGCAGAGTCTATGCCGGTGCCGGATCATGCTTAGCCGGTCCAGTCGACGACCGGTCGAAGCCGTACGCTGTTCGGGGCACTGCTCTTGGACCCGTCTGCGAGAATGGGCCACCGTTCCGCACCCGGTCACACCAGGAGTCTGAGAGTGAGCAGTCCGTCGCACGGTCCGGGGGGGTCCGCCCCACCGGAAGCGCCGAGGAAGCCCGCACCCCAGGACGCGAGTCAGCAGGCTTCGCGCGTGCTCGGCGAAGCGATCGCTCAGGTCCAGCGCGTCATCGTCGGCCAGGAGCACATGGTCGAGCAGCTGATGGTCGGTCTGTTGGCCAAGGGACACATCCTGCTCGAAGGTGTTCCCGGGGTGGCCAAGACTCTCGCCGTACGCTCGTTCGCCACGGTGGTCGGCGGCGACTTCGCCCGGATCCAGTTCACCCCTGATCTGGTGCCGTCCGACATCGTCGGCACCCGCATCTACAAGGCCAGCCAAGAAGGGTTCGACGTTGAGCTCGGACCGGTGTTCGTGAACTTCGTGCTGGCCGACGAGATCAACCGCGCACCGGCCAAGGTGCAGGCGGCGATGCTGGAGCTGATGGCGGAGAAGCAGGTGTCCCTCGGTGGCCGGACCCACCCGATGCCGGAACCGTTCATCGTGATCGCGACCCAGAACCCGATCGAGTCCGAGGGTGTCTATCCCCTCCCGGAGGCGCAGCGGGACCGCTTCCTGCTCAAGGTGGACGTGCCCTACCCTCGCGGCAACGAGGAGTTCGAGATTTTGCGCCGGATGAGCGTGGAGCCGCCGACCTCCCGGCCGGTGCTCGATCCGCAACGGATCCTGCAGCTGCAGAAGCAGGCGTCGGGAATCTTCGTGCACAATCTGGTCGCGGAGTACATCGTCCGCCTGGTGCTCGCCACCCGGGCCCCGGCCGAGTTCAACATGCCCGATCTGGCCTCGGTCATCCAATTGGGCTGCAGCCCGCGGGCTACCCTCGGCCTGGTCGCCTCCGCCCGGGCGCTGGCCCTGATCCACGGCCGGGACTACGTCTTGCCGACCGACGTGCAAGCAGTCGCCAAAGACGTGATGTCGCACCGCGTCGTGCTCGGCTTCGACGCCATCGCCGACAACATTCAGCCCGCTCAGGTGATTGAGCGAATCATCGCGATGGTGCCGCCACCGACCCCGGTGTGGAACGGCCAGTCCCGGCCGCCGGCGGGTCAGTCTGCCCTCGGTGGTCAGTCGGCCCCGGGTGGTCAGCCGGTCCCGCAGCGTCAGGCGGCGCAGCCGGACTTCAGCTGAGCCGCATGACCTACCCACCGAGCAGTTTTCCACCGCCCGGCGGTGCCCCGAACTTCCCGCCGCCGACCGGTGCGCCGGCCTTCCCGCCACCGACCGGTGCGCCCGCATACCCGCCACCGACCGGTGCGCCCGCCTACCCGGCGCCGACCGGTGCGCCCGCGATGGCGCCGCCCAGCGCCGGTCGGTTCGGCTCCTACGGTGCGGTCTCGTCGGTGCTCGGCGAGCCGACCGCACCGACCATCCCGTTGAACAAGCTGGCTCCGGAGGCCGCGTTGCGCCGCCTCGAGTTGGCCATCGTGCGCCGACTGGAGGGTTTCCTGCACGGCGACCACCTCGGGCTGCTGCCCGGACCGGGTTCGGAAACCAACGAGGCCCGGGTCTACCAGCCCGGTCAGGACGACGTTCGCCGGATGGACTGGGCAGTGACCGCCCGCACCAACATCCCGCACGTACGCGACACCATCTCCGACCGCGAGCTGGAGGTCTGGGCTCTGCTGGACGTCACGCCCTCGATGAACTGGGGCACCGAGGGGGTCACCAAGCGGGACCTCGGGATCGCCGCGATCGCGACCATCGGCTTTCTGAGTCAGCGGGTGGGTGACCGATTCGGCGGCTACATCATGCGTCCGGACCGGATCCGTCGACTGCCGGCCGTGGCCGGCCGCTCGGCCCTGTACGGGATTCTCCGCCGGATGCTGACCGAACCCTTCGTGCCTGACCACGCCACCGGCTCGATGAGCCTGGCCGCGGCCGTGGAGCAGTTGTCGCGGACGCAGCGGCGACGCGGCCTGCGGGTGGTGGTGTCGGATTTCCTCACCCCCGGAGACCACGAACTTGACCCCAACGTGGAGCCGGAGTGGGAGCGATCGATGCGCCGGCTCGGGGTCCGCAACCAGGTGCTGGCCGTCGAGGTGGTCGACAAGCGCGAGATCGAGTTCCCCGACGTCGGCGACATGCTGATCCGTGATCCGGAGACCGACTTCGAGCGGTACGTGAACACCGCCGACGACGCCGCCCGATCCCGGATGGACGCCGCCAGCGCCGCCCAGCGGGAACGAATCCGGATCGCGCTTCGTCGGGCCGGAGTAGGGCACATCCAGTTGCGAACCGATCGGGACTGGGTGTCCGACATCGCCCGGTTCGTGCTGGCCTACCGGCGGGTCGCCAGCATGTTGCACGCGCCACCGCAGGGGGTGACGAAGTGATTCCGCAGCTGGCGTTCTTGTCGCCGGATCGGTTGTGGATCCTGTTGATGATCCCGTTCCTGGTGGCGGCCTACGTCTTCGCCATGCGCCGCAAGAACCGGCGCGGGATGCGTTTCACCAACACCTCGATGCTCGACGTGGTAGTGCCGAAGCAGTCCCAATGGCGCCGCCACCTCGCGGTCGCGCTGTCCCTGCTGAGCCTGGTCACCCTGACCGCCGCGTTCGCTCGGCCCAGCACCCAGGTCGACGTACCACGCGAACGGGCCACGGTCGTCATCGTGATCGACGCCTCGCAGTCGATGCAGGCCAGCGACGTAGCCCCCAATCGCCTGGCCGCGGCCAAAGCGGCGGCGATCGGGTTCGTCCAGAAGCTGCCCGAGAAGTACAACGTGTCGGTCGTGTCGATGGCCGGCAACTCCTCGATCCTGGTGCCGCCGACCTTGGCCCACAACACCGTCGAGAACGCGATCAACGGCATCAAGCTGCAAGACGGCACGGCGATCGGAGAGAGCATCTACACCGCCCTGCGCGCCCTCCAGCAGGCGCCGAAGGACCCCAAGAACCCGGACTCGGCCGCTCCCGGGGCCATCGTGTTGCTGAGCGACGGATCGAACACCGCCGGCCGGGCCCCGATGCAGGCGGCCGCCGAGGCCCGCAAGGTGAAGGTGCCGATCTACACGATCGCGTACGGCACCGAGAACGGCTACGTGGACTTGGACGGCAAGCGAGAGCCGGTCCCGGTCGACCACGAGCTGATGAAGCAGATCGCCGCGGCCACCGACGGACAGTACTTCGCGGCGGCCACAGTCGACCAACTGCGCTCGGTGTACGAGAACATCGGCTCCGAGGTGGGTTACGAGAAAGCCGAGCGCGAGGTGACCGCGCGATTCGCTGGGTACGGTTTGGCCCTGGCTGTGCTGGCGGCGTTGGGCGCGATCTCGCTGGGGGCGAAGTGGCCGTGATCGTTCCGATGGCCGGGCGGCTGGTGATGATGCCATCTCACGGATACCGGTACCTGCGAGCCGGCTGTCCGGTGGTGTGGGTGGTGGAGTCGTGATCCCGTTGTTGTCGTTCCTGGCCCCAGACCGGCTGTGGCTGCTGTTGCTCATCCCGCTCCTGGTCGGCGGCTACCTGCTGCTGGTCTGGAAGCGTTCGAGCAAGCGGAAAGCCATGGGACAGACGATGTTCGACCTGGTCATCCCCAAGGACAGGTCCTGGGTTCGACACGTCGCCGTCGGCTTGTCGATTCTCAGCCTGCTCACCCTCACGCTGGCCTTCGCCAAACCCAAAGACCAGGTATCGGTGCCGCGCGAACGGGCGACCATCGTGGTCACCATCGACGTGTCCCTGTCGATGGAGGCCGCGGACGTCGAGCCGAACCGGCTGGAGGCGGCGAAGTCGGCCGCCGCCGACTTCGTCCGCTCACTCCCGCCCAAGTTCAATGTGGCCTTGGTGTCGTTCGCCGGGACCGCGACCACCCTGGTACCCCCGAGCCTGGACCGCGGGGCGGTCACCGCGGCCATCGAGGCGTTGCGGCCGCAGCCGTCGACGGCCATCGGCGAAGGCATCTACACCTCGCTTGCCGCCATCGCGCAGGTGCCACCCGATCCCACCGATCCCGAAGCGGTGGCGCCGGCGCGGATCGTCTTGCTCAGCGACGGCAAGACTCAGGTCGGACGGCCCTCAGATCAGGCGGCGCGAGAGGCCCGCGAGCAGAACGTGCCGATCTACACGATCGCCTACGGTACCGAGGACGGCTACATCGAGGTGAGCGGACGCCGGGAGCCGGTGCCGGTCGATCGGGTCGAGCTGCAGCGGGTCGCCCGCATCTCCGGCGGACAGGCCTATACCGCCGCCAGCGCCGGTGAGCTGAAGGAGGTCTACAAAGACATCGGCAGCTCGGTCGGCAAGGAGAAGGTCGACCGCGAGGTCACGTCGCGGTACGCCGGCTTCGGTCTGGCGTTCGCCATCCTGGCCGCCGTCGGACTGATCTCGCTGGGCGCCCGCTGGCCATAGCGCCGCCCCTGCCGCCCCATAGGCTTGGGGGATGAGCATCGCGGACAACCTGGCCGGGGTACGGCGCCGGATCGACGAAGCGTGCGCGGCGGCCGACCGCGATCCGGCCGAGGTCCGGCTGTTACCGGTCAGCAAGACGAAGTCGCCGGCGGTGATCCGCGAGGCCTACGACGCGGGCGTGCGGTTGTTTGGGGAGAACAAGGTCCAGGAGGCTGTGGCCAAGGCGGAGGTGTTTGCCGACCTCCCCGATCTGCGTTGGGCGGCGATCGGGCACCTGCAGACCAACAAGGCCAAACTCGTAGCGGCCGTGGCGGCGGAGTTCCACGCGCTCGACTCACTTCGAGTGGCGGAAGCGCTGAGTCGACGGCTACGCGATCTCGACCGGACCCTGGACGTCTTCGTTCAGGTCAACTCCTCGGCCGAGGAGTCCAAGTTCGGGCTCGCACCCTCCGACGTGCCGTCGTTCGCCCGGGAGCTGGAGCGGTTCGATGCGTTGAAGGTCCGGGGGCTGATGACCCTCGCCGTGTTTACCGACGACTCAGACCTCGTGGGTCGGTGTTTCGCTCGGATGCGCGATCTGCAGGCCCTGCTGCAAGACACCGACGCCCACCCCGAGCGCTGGGGTGAGCTGTCGATGGGCATGTCGGGTGACTACGAGCTGGCCATCTCGTACGGGGCCACGACGGTCCGGGTCGGACAGGCCATCTTCGGGGACCGGCTGAACCCGAACGATTACTGGCCGGTCCGCTGATCGAAGT
>JAKDLH010000170.1 GCA_030452945.1 Microlunatus sp.
TCTATGACCGACCTGCAGGCCGGGGTCGATCTCGCCAACGAGACGGCGATAATGATTTGGGAGAACGTGATGACCCTGCCGCTCTACCAGCGGCCCGAGCTGATCGCGGTCAAGACCAACTTGGCCAACTACGGCGCCTTCGGCCTGGCCGGTTGGCCGCAGTGGGAGAACGTGGGCTACGAGAAGTAGGCCTCGACCACCCAGCGTGATCGAGCCACAGGGGCCGGTGGATTCCACCGGCCCCTGTGGCGTCTTCAGATTGCCGATCCACCGGCATTACGTAAAATCGAGATCGTGACCGAACCCGAGCCTTCTCTGCCCGATCTGGCGAAGCGCGTACGCCGACTCGAGCGGTTGCTCGGGGGTCATCCCACGCCACCAGCCGCGTCCGGCCCAACATCGCCGAACGACGCCGACACGTTTTGGGTGCTGGCTGGTCTGGCCGAGCGCGGACTGGACGGTGTCGTCACCTACGCGGGATCGGTCACCTCGCCCGACGGCCCGGTCCATTGGCAGATGAGCCACGCCACTGCCACTCTGCTGGAGTTGGACTGGACCTCTCTCGCCGCCGCCCTGGGGGCGCTCGGGCATCCGGTACGGTTGCGCATCCTCCAGTTGATTGCCCGTGGCGAGGCGACGTCGGCTGCCGATCTGGCTGAGGTCGCCGACCTCGGCTCGACCGGGCAGATCTATCACCACCTCCGCCAGCTCGTGGCCGCCGGCTGGCTGCGGGCCACCACCCGGGGACATCACCAGGTGCCGCCCGAGCGCTTGATCCCGCTGCTGGTCGTGCTCGCCGCCAGCACGTCCTGACGTAGGAGCGAGGACAGGCGGCGGTCCGGTCCTGGGATCTCGGCGAAGATGTGGGCATGGACCTGCTGGAGATCGGCATGATCGGGATCGTCGCCATCGTCGCCGTGAACTGGATCGCCCCCCGGATCGGGGTCGCGGCTCCGCTGCTGCTGGTGCTGCTGGGGATCGTCACCAGCTTCCTGCCGTTCGTCGCACCCATCGAGATCCAACCGGAGTGGATCCTGGGCGGCATTCTGCCGCCGCTGCTCTACTCCTCCGCGGTGAACATGCCGGCTATGGACTTCCGCCGGGATCTGCGAACCATCTCCGCGTTCTCGGTGCTGCTGGTGATCGGGTCGGCCGTGGTGATCGGCTTGGTGATGACCCGGCTCATCCCCGGCGTCGATCTGGCCACCGGGATCGCCCTGGGCGCCATCCTCAGTCCCACCGACGCCGTGGCGACCAGCATCGTGAAGCGGGCCGGGGTGTCGCCGCGGCTGGTCACGGTGCTGGAAGGCGAGAGCCTGCTGAACGACGCCTCCGCACTGGTGCTGCTGCGGTCGGCCACGGCCACAACGGCGCTGCTGACCGGCATGGTGATCGTGGACTTCATCTGGGCCGTGGTCGCCGCGGTGCTGATCGGTTTCGTAGTCGGCAAGATCACCTTGATCGTCCGCTCCCATCTGGGCAGCTCGACCAGCAATGTGGCCATCAGTCTCGTCGTACCGTTCCTGGCGTATCTTCCGGCCGAGAGCCTCGGCGCGTCCGGGCTGGTCGCCGCGGTCGCCGCCGGCTTGGTCACCGGACACGGCTCTCCGCAACGCCTGCGGCCTCAGGACCGGTTGACCGCGAGTGCGGTCTGGCGCACGCTGGAGATGCTGCTGGAGAACGCGATCTTCCTGCTGATGGGGCTGGAGTTGTTCGGACTGGTCGCCGACGTCCGATCCGAGCACGGCAGCGTACTCACCGCGATCCAGCTGGGTGCTCTCGCCGCCCTGCTGGTCGTGTGCATCCGCACGGTCTTCGTCGCCCCATCCGTGTGGTTGCTGGCTCGACGCGCGCGGCGCAGCACCGCCGTCCGGGAGCGGATCGAGCAGATCCAGCATCGGCTGAGGATCGACGTCGGGCGGCCGTCGGAGCAGCCCAAGGTCTTGATGGCTCCGAAAGTGCGGAAAGTCGCGGCGCGGCGCAAGCAGCCGATCTCCACCGAACTCAACCGTCGGCTGGCGGACCTGGACTATCTGGCGGCCGAGGCCCTCGGTTGGCGGGAGGGCGTGGTCCTGGTCTGGGCCGGCATGCGCGGTGCGGTGACCTTGGCCGCCGCACAGTCACTCCCCCCTGACACCCCCCAACGATCGCTGCTGGTCTTGGTGGCCTTCGTTGTCGCCGCCGGCACCTTGATCATCCAAGGTGGCACGCTGGGCTGGCTGGTCGGTCGGTTGGGTCTCACCGGGCGCGATCCTGCGGCGAACCGAGCCAGCGCCGACGAGCTGCGACAGGAGCTCGTCGGTCTGGTCGGCGAGCACTTGGCGGAACCAAGGTTCAGCCGACCAGATGGCACTGCGTTCTCCCCCGACACGTTGGACTGGGCCCGCCGGGTGATGTCGTCGATGACCGCTGACCAGGAGCAACGGGATGCCCAAGGTGAGGACCTGCGGACCGAGCGCGGTGAGCTGCGCAGAGCGGTGATCGAGATACAGCGCACGGAGCTGCTGAAGATCCGCGACCTGGGGACCTATCCGTCTTCGGTGCTGGAGGACGCCCTCACCCAACTCGACGCCGACCAGCTGAGCCTGGAGCTGCGAGCCCCGGCGTGAGACGTTGGTGGACCACGAGCCAATGGGCGAGGAAGATGTCGGGCTACGACGAAGGAGTCACCTTAAGTGAGCGTGGTCGACGAGAAGCTGCAGGACATCTACGACGAGGTCCTGCGCCGCAACCCCGGCGAAACTGAATTCCACCAAGCCGTACGCGAGGTGCTGGACAGTCTGGGGGCGGTCGTAGCCAAGAATCCGCAGTACGCCGAGGCCGCGGTCATCGGCCGGCTGTGCGAACCGGAGCGGCAGATCATCTTCAAGGTCGCGTGGGTTGACGACAGCGGAACGGTGCAGATCAACCGCGGCTTCCGAGTCGAGTTCAACTCCGCGCTCGGTCCGTACAAGGGCGGGCTCCGCTTCCACCCGTCGGTCAACCTCGGGATCGTGAAGTTTCTCGGCTTCGAGCAGATCTTCAAGAACTCCTTGACCGGCATGCCGATCGGGGGCGGCAAGGGCGGCAGCGACTTCGATCCCAAGGGCCGTTCCGAGGCGGAGGTGATGCGATTCTGCCAGGCTTTCATGACCGAGCTTTATCGCCACATCGGTGAGTACACCGACGTGCCGGCCGGTGACATCGGGGTCGGTGGACGAGAGGTCGGCTATCTGTTCGGTCAGTACAAGCGGATCACCAACCGGTACGAGTCGGGGGTGCTGACCGGAAAGGGGCTCAGCTGGGGCGGGTCGCAAGTCCGGACCGAGGCCACCGGCTACGGCTTGGTGTTCTTCACCGATGAGGTTCTCCGGGCTCGCGGGGACTCCTTCGAGGGCAAGCAGGTCGTCGTTTCCGGCTCGGGCAACGTGGCCATCTACGCCATCGAAAAAGTCCATCAGCTCGGTGGGACAGTCGTGGCCTGCTCGGACTCGGCCGGCTATGTGGTCGACCGGGACGGACTCGATCTCCAGCTGATCAAGGAGATCAAGCTGGGGCGCCGGGGGCGGATCTCCGAATACGTCGACCTGAAAGGCGGTACCGCCACCCGGTACGCGAAAGAAGGCTCGATCTGGGAGGTCCCGTGCGACATCGCGCTCCCCTCCGCGACCCAGAACGAGCTCAACGCCGCGGACGCGACCTCACTGATCGCCAACGGGTGCACGATCGTGGCCGAGGGCGCCAACATGCCCTGCACCCCCGGGGGAATCCGCCGGCTAACCGAGGCGGGCGTGGTCTTCGCGCCGGGCAAGGCCGCCAACGCCGGTGGGGTGGCCACCAGCGCCCTGGAGATGCAGCAGAACGCCTCTCGCGACTCCTGGACCTTCGAGCACACCGAGGAGCGGCTGGCCAACATCATGCGCGGCATCCACGACCGGTGCATGGAGACCGCCGACGAGTACGGCGTCCCCGGCAGCTACCTCATCGGTGCCAACATCGCCGGATTCACCCGGGCCGCCGACGCGATGCTGGCCCAGGGAATCATCTAGCCGTCGGGCGTTGGAGCCGCGGTCGGGGGCTTCGGGACGGCGTGGTCGTGGGGGTCGGCGGGTCCGGCCGGGTGGCTGCCTGCCGGGACCCGGACTCGCGAAACTCCGCCACAGCGGACTTTCGTACGACCCGATGCCTCCGCCGACTCGCGCAACTCCGCCACGGCGGACTTCGGTATACCCAGGACCCCACCCGCCGACTCGCGCAACTCCGCCACGGCGGACTTTCGTACGACCCGAGCCCACGCCGAGTCGCGCAACTCCGCCACAGCGGATTTCCGCAGTTACCCCCGGGCTCGGCCGCCGATGGCCAGCGCGCTGGTGGCTGGTGGCTGGTGGCTGGTGGCTGGTGGCCGGTGACCATTGACGATCCGCACCGAGTACGCCGCGTTACCGACGTCTCAGCGCGAAGTTCTGAGGACGGGTGCGCGGCCAGCATCAAGGTCTGGCTGGACGCCGTGATCGCTTCAAAGCAGAGGCGGGACCGTGGGGACGATCGGCACCTCCAGGACCGTCGGGCCAGAGCGTCCGAGCGCCGCCTTGACCGCGGCTTGGACCTCGTCGACGGTCTCCGCACGCTCGCTGGCGCAGCCGTAGCCCGTGCCGAGCGCGACGAAATTCAAGCCCGGAATGTCTAGGCCTGGCACGCCCGGAGTCTCCTCGAGGTGGGCGAAGGCCTTAAGGATCGCGTACTCGTTGTTTCGCGGCACCACGATTATGATCGGCAGCTGCTGATGGGCTGCAGTCCACAACGCCTGGATGGCGTATTGGAATGAGCCATCCCCGATCATCACCACCACTGGTCGGTTGCGCCCAGAGTCCCGCTCCGCCAGCGCGACACCCACGCTGGCTGGCAGATTCCAACCCAGGCTGCCGCTTGCTGCGGTGTAGAAGGAATCAGGCGTGTCGATCGGCCAGGCGGTGTGCAGCTCAGCAATATTGGACGGCGACTCCTCCATCACGACGACTTCGCCCGGCACCGCCGCACGGATGGTCTCGAAGAGCGTGAGCGCGGTCAGCACATCTCCGGACTCGACAACCGCGGCTGGCGGATGCGGAGCAAGCCGGTGCGCGGCCATCGTGATGTTCGCCCGCACCGGTCTGGCGGCGACATGCTCGCTCAGGGCTTCGATAGCGAGCACCGCATCGGACAGCAAGCTGTCGCCGACAGGAGCCTTCGCCGCCTCTGCCGGGTCGTCCGTGACGTGCAGGAGCGACATGCCGTCCGGCAGGTGCTCCCCCGGCACGTAGGGGTAATAGCGGAATACTGGTGCGCCGATGACGATTCCGACGTCGTGGCCCGCCAACCGCTCGGACAGAGGGCCAATGGCGAACGGTAGACCGCCGCAATATTGGGGATGCGTCTCCGGGAAGGGCGGGCGCTCAGAGGAAGGCGCGGCCCATACCGGGGCGCCCAACCTTTCCGCGAGCGACACTGCCTGATCCCAGCCGTTGCCGCGGGCGATCGACGAGCCGTAGATCAGCACCGGGTTCTTCGCCTCGGAAAGCTGACGGGCGAAGTCTTTGACGCGGGCGGGGTCCGGTCCGATCCGCGTGGCGACCGATCGGATGACGGGCACCGCGGTGGCGGGCTGATCCCAATCGTCGAGGGGGATAGACAGGAACACCGGGCCGGCAGGCGGCTGCATCGCCATCGCGTACGCCCGCATGAACGCCGCGGGGACGTCTTCTGCGCGGACAGGCTGGTAGCTCCACTTAGCCCACGGCTTTGTCAGCATCTCGGGCTCGACATTCGTCAGCCACGGCTCCATGAGCAGCATATCGCGGGTCTGGTTTCCCGCGGTCACAATCAGCGGTGTGTGATTCATCGCCGCCGTCATGATGTTGCTCATCGTGTTGGCAGTTCCCGCCGAAGTGTGCACGTTTACGAGTGCCGGCGCTCGCGTTGCCTGCGCGTATCCATCGGCCATAGCAACGGTCGACGCCTCCTGCAGTGCAAGAATGAATCGGAAATCGCTGGGGAAATCTTTGAGAAAGGTTTCCTCTGTGGACCCGGGATTTCCAAAAACAGTGGTCAGGCCCAGTTGGCGAAGCAGGTCGAAGGTGACGTCCCGGATCGTCTGCAATTCTATTCTCCTGATTTTACTTAGAGTCGAACTTTCTAATCGGCGCGAGCCGCGCGTCATCGTAACATCATTCCGAAGTTCGGTCAGTTCGCTCCGCCGCCAGCGTGCTGACTCGCAGATATCGCTCAATCCGGCTGTTATACCTGGTGTCCTCGTTCGGTGTTGTAAATGTGGTCGAACGCGTCGACCTGCGCGTGCAGTTATCGCAGGTTGCACGATGCGCTGTTCGTTGAGGTAGCGGAACAAGTTCTGACGATAAGTCTCGTTCTTGCCTTGCGTGGTCGGATTGTATAGCTTCCCCGTGGTCGGCTCGACGCCAAGACGGGACACGTACTCGACGAGCTGCCGGCGATTCCGCCGTGATGGATTCAGCGCGGCTCCGTCGTCTGATAGCGGTTCTTCGATCTTGAGCGGGGTGGCCGGGGCCGATGGTCGTGTCGTAGGCGCGGTTGTTGTTCACCCACCAGGCACCACCCTCCCGGACGCGGTGGTGCTCCTTGACACAGTCGGTCCCACATCCCAAGTCCGGCGGAGCCACTCGTCATTGTGGTGCTTGACGAGCTAGCGATGCTCACCTCCTACTCCAACGACCGGGATCTTTTCCGCCGCGCCGATACCGCCCTGCGGTCCCTGCTCGCTCTGGGCCGGGCACGCGGGTTTGTCATGGTCCTCTCCGAAGGGTCGGTGGCGGCCGGGGCGGCTTCGGTGTGAGCTCTTCTGCGATCAGCCGTGCCAGGTCGACGAGGTGAGCACCGCGGTACTCGGGATCGGAGGAGTCGGCGACGCCCGGAAGCTAACGACGAACCGACCTCCATCACGTCCCTAGAGGTCGCCGCAATCATCGCCGGTTGTACCGCAAGCCGATCCACTTGCGGCAAAGGGGCGTCGTCGGCGCCAACATGGTCGTCGAGCATGACGTACGCCGTCAGCCGTTCGGCTCCCGGGATTCCGCCTGTAGGCGGGCGAATCGCCGACGTGTGTCGTGAAGTAGTTTCTGGCGTTGTTCGTCGGTCTTGTCTGTGATGCTGGCGTAGTTGGTCCAACTGAGGTTCTTGACCCCTATCTTGCCAAAGGTCCCCTTGAACATGATCTTGGTGAGGGGGTCTCGGTA
>JAKDLH010000171.1 GCA_030452945.1 Microlunatus sp.
CCTGAACGGCAGTGAGGCCAACGGTCTGGCGAATGGGCTCGACGCCAACGGTTTGGCCAACGGCCTGAACGGCAGTGAGGCCAACGGTCTGGCGAATGGGCTCGACGCCAACGGTTTGTGATCGATCAACCCTGATCGGCCGTTCGAGGCTGGTCGGAACCTGTGCGCAGCGCGCCTGGTCCGCCCGCCGACTCGCGCAGGTCGCTTCTAGGTGTGGCGACTAAGGACGCACCGGTAAGTGGCGTTACAACGCCGGCCGTCGAGGGTCTGTCGTTCGACCCGCGCTCGAGGCGCCGCGGATCTGCTCCGACCGCACCAGTGCGGCCCCGAGTTGCAGGCGGGTTGTCACGCCCAGATCGTCCATCAGCTCGGAGATCCAGCGGCGTACGGAGCGAACGTTGATCCCAAGTTGGGTCGCGATTGCGTTGTCGGTGGATCCGGTCATCAATAGCGATATGAGCATCTGCCGTCGAGGATCGGGTTCGGAAATCTTGGTGGTGATGATGGGCACGGATTGGTCCCAAACGGCTTCGAATAGCCAGATCAAGGCCTCGACGAGTTGAGGATGTCGCACGATCGAGGCGCGCAATTCCTGCCCGGTCTCGTAAGACCGCATAGACGGGATCAGGGCGATCTCGGAGTCGACCAAGATCAGCTTCATCGGGACCTGTGAGGTCCGAGACTGCTCGCCCTTGTCGGCGAATAGGGCCAGCTCGGCCAGTCGGTCGGCGTCGAAGCCCGGGTGGTATACGCAACGCAACTTCGCTCCCCGTTCCAGGGCGCGCCATTCGGGCGACGTCTCACTCAAATTCATCGGTGTCGCGTTGGGCCGTGCCTGGACGTAGGGCGGCTTGTCGAACGCGCAGATCTCTCTGATCGCGTTGTCGCAGATGCTGTCCCTCGCCGTCACGATCGCCTCGGTGCCGATCAGGACGGTGATGTTGTCCGCCGGCTGCGAACGGGTGGCCGCGAGAATCCGATTCTGTATCGACTCGGCCGCCGTGGCGGCGGAGTCGATCTCGGCGATCCGTTGCCGCCGCAGCACCTGCACGGCGTCGAGCAACGGCAGATACTGCCACCCCTCGCCTCCCACCGGCCGCGCCAGCGCCAGGGTCTGCAGGACCCTGAGCGTCTCCGTGGTTTCCTGGAGTGTGGCGCCGCTGAGGTCAGCCAACTCGGCGACAGTGGCCGACTCCAGCGGAGCGAGCACGAGATACAGCTCTTCGGCTGCGGGTGGCACGCCCAGCGACTGCAGCACGCGTACTCCTCCGACATCTCTTGTATGGTCCAAGACTCCGGTGCGACGAGGTCTCGTAAACCTCGATACGCTAACCGTTGCCCTCCCGAACAATTTCGATCGAGATCGTCTCACACCCTCTCAGGAGCACGCGCTATGACCGGACTCGCACAGATCGGCGTCACCGGCTTGGCGGTGATGGGGCGCAATCTCGCCCGCAACTTCGCTCGGCACGGGCACCGGGTCGCGGTCCACAATCGGACCTACGCCAAGACGGAGAGTTTGATCGACGAGCACGGTGACGAAGGCGATTTCATCCCCTCGGAGTCGATGTCGGATTTCGTGACCTCGCTAGAGTCGCCCCGCCGGGTGATCATCATGGTCAAGGCCGGCGCACCGACCGACGCGGTCATCTCCGAGCTGGTGCCGCTATTGGAGGCCGGTGACATCATCATCGACGCCGGCAACGCCCACTTCCCGGATACGATTCGCCGAGAGAACGAGCTGAAAGATCAAAGCTTGCACTTCGTGGGCACCGGGGTCTCCGGGGGCGAGGAGGGCGCGCTGAACGGGCCATCGATCATGCCCGGCGGGTCCGCGAAATCGTATGAGTCGCTCGGTCCACTGCTGGAGTCCATCTCCGCCAAGGTCGACGGCGTCCCCTGCTGCACCTACATCGGCCCGGACGGAGCCGGTCATTTCGTCAAGATGGTGCACAACGGCATCGAGTACGCCGACATGCAACTGATCGCCGAGGCCTACGACCTGATCCGGCAGGGCACCGGCAAATCGGCCGCCGAGATCGCGGAGATATTCACCACCTGGAACTCCGGAGACCTGGAGTCGTTTCTGATCGAGATCACCGCCGAGGTGTTGGCGCAGACCGACGCCGAGACCGGTCAGGCCCTCGTCGAGGTGATCCTCGACCAGGCCGAGCAGAAGGGCACGGGTCGGTGGACGGTGCAGAACGCCCTCGACCTCGGGGTGCCGATCACCGGTATCGCCGAGGCCACGTTCGCCCGCGCCCTCTCGGGCTCGGTACCACAGCGAGAGGCCGCCCGGTCTGCCCTGCCGGCCCACACCCAGGCGTGGTCGCTATCGGATCCGGACGCGTTCGTCGAGGACGTGCGCCAGGCGCTGTACGCGTCCAAGGTCGTCGCCTATTCGCAGGGCTTCGATCAGATCGCGGCCGCCAGTCAGGAGTACGACTGGGACATCGATCGGGGGGCGATGGCCCGGATCTGGCGGGGGGGCTGCATCATCCGGGCTCGATTCCTCAACCGGATCACCGAGGCCTACGAGCGGACCCCCGATCTAGCGCTCCTGATCGCCGACGAGTACTTCACCGACGCCATCTCCGCGGCGCTGCCGGCGTGGCGGCGGGTGGTCGCCGGGGCGGCTCAGAACGGCATCCCCACTCCGGCGTTCTCCTCGTCGCTGGCCTACTACGACGGCATCCGGGCAGCGAGGCTGCCGGCGGCGCTGATCCAGGCGCAACGGGACTTCTTCGGCGCTCACACCTATCGCCGGGTGGACAAGCCAGGTCTGTTCCACACCGAGTGGAGCGGTGATCGGAGCGAGACGGCGCTGCGTGGTGGCGAAGCCCAGGTGCTGCCGCCAGATCCGGCCGAGAAGGCCGATCCGACGCCAGCCTGATCCCGGTGGCGGCGTTGAGAGGTGCGCGGCGCTACCCCCGCGCGGTCCGCGAGCGGGTGAGCAACCTGCTCCGGGCCCGGCGGTTCTCCGCCGAGACGGCACGCCGGGGTCCCGTACCCGACGACGCGGTCGCGCTGTTTCTCGCGGTCGGCCCCGAGAACGCGTACCAGTTCGAGCAGTGGCGACGGCCGCTGGAGGCGCTGGCGACCCGCCGGGCGGTGCTGGTGATCGTCGACCGACCCGACACGGGTCGGCTCGTCGCCGCCAGCAGCACGCTGCCGATCGCCTTCGCCCGGTCCAGTGGCGAGCTGGAGCGGTTGGTCCAGCGGCATCGGATCCGGGCCGTCCTGTACGCCAACCAGGTCGAGCAGAACTTCCGGATGCTGCGTTTCGCCGCTCCCGTGCACATCCAGATCGGTCACGGGGAGAGCGACAAGGGCGGCAGCGTCTCCAACCAGCACAAGGCCTACGACTGCACTTTCATCGGCGGTGAGGCGGGTCGGCAGCGTCTGGCCGAGGCCCTGTTCGACTTCGACGCCGACCAGCGAACCCGGCTGGTGGGTCGTCCGCAACTGGACCACGACTACCCGGGGGCGCCCGAGTGGTCCGACGACGGCCGGCTGCGGGTGCTTTACGCCCCGACCTGGGAAGGGGATCGGCCCAGCATCCGCTACGGCTCGGTGGTCAGTCATGGCACCGCGATGATCGCCGCGCTGCGCGCCGATGAGCGGGTTCGGATCATCTACCGTCCGCATCCCCGGATCGGCCAGGCCTCGGCCGCGCACGCCGCGGCCGACCGGACCATCCGCGCCGCGCTGGCCGGCGACGGCGACCGGCACCTTCTCGACCGCGGAACCTACGGCTGGCAGTGGGAGTTTGCCGACTACTGCCTGACCGACGTCTCGGCGGTGGCCTACGACTGGTTGGCCACCGGAAAGCCGCTGGCGGTCACCGAGCCGGCACCGGAGGCCTACCGTCCGCCGTCACCGCTGCTCGACGCCTTGGATCTGGTGCCGGCCTCACGGGCCGGGGACATCCGCGTACTGCTGCCTGCCCGGAGTTCCGCGCTCGCCGCCCTGACCCGACGCTATTTCGGCGAGACAGCCGATAGGTCGAGCACGCGCCGCTTCGAGGCCGCTCTGACCGAACTGATCGACCGACGGGAGCGCGACATCACCGGCCGGACGGGCGCGTGACCCCTCTCCAGCGCAGGGGCGGGTCGCTGGCCTAGAGGCCGCGGAGGAAGTCCACGTCGTCGTCGGGGGCTCGCGGCGGCTGCGGCGGCTTCTTGCCCCCGAGCGACTCGGACGTGGGCCGACCGAAGAACAGCCAGCTGAGGGAGCCGAACAGTGGCAGGCAGATCACCACGGTCGCCCAGAGCCAGCGAGGCATCCGACGGACCGCGTACGGCCGCGCCTGCGCGACCTCGACCACGCAGTAGATCGTCAACAGAGCCACGATGACGATCGGGAGATAGCGGCCCATGTGACCAGCGTATGCGCGTCTTCGGGCGTGGACCAGCGTGGTCGCTGCCTCACCACTAAGGTGGGCGGATGTTCGACCCCGCCCGACCGGCTGATCCCTCGATCGCCGAGCTTCGGGAGGTCACCCAGCCGCCGAGCGTTCGCACCCGGGCCGGAGCCGAGCACTGGGTGGCGAGCGCGTACCTGCGCGACGTGTCGCCCTATCTGACCCGACTTCTGCTCAGAACGGGCTTCTCCGCCAACGGGGTCACCTGGCTGATGATCGCCAGCTGCGCCTTGGCCGCCGTCGCGACCGCCTGGTGGGCGCTGGCCGGGGCCGTGCTGGCGGCCGTGTTCGTGCAGCTGCAGATGTTGCTGGACTGTTGCGACGGCGAGGTCGCGCGCTGGCGGCAGACGTCGTCGCCGAAGGGGGTCTATTTGGACCGGGTCGGTCACTACGTGGCCGAGTGCGGCATCGCTGCCGCTCTGGGGATCCGTGCCGGCCGGGAATTCACGCTGGGAAGTGTCTGGGTCAGTCTCGGTCTGCTGCTGGCGCTGCTGGTGTGCCTGAACAAGGTCGAGAATGATCTGGTGCACGTCTCCCGGCACTACGCGGGCCTGCCGCAGATGCAGGACACCGAGAAGGTGCGCCGGCCCAGCGGCGGGCTGTTGCGGCAGGCGCGCCGACTGGCGCGGTTCGTTCCGTTCCACCGCGTGTTCCACTCGGTGGAGATGTCGTTGCTGATTCTGGTGGCCGCCGTGCTCGACGTGTGGCTGCACGGGGAGGCGACCCAGTGGCTGCTGATCGGCCTGGTCGCGGCGGCGACCGTCACGCTGATCGGACACCTGGTCGCCGTGCTGAACTCACCGAGGCTGCGATGACCACGACACCGACAAAGCCTCGGTACGGGGTCGTGGTGTTGACCATGGGCACCCGGCGGTCGGATCTGCAGCGCGGTCTGGAGTCGCTGCTGAGTCAGCAGGGCGTCGAGCTGGACGTCGTGGTGGTCGGCAACGGATGGTCGCCGACCGACCTTCCCGACGGCGTCCGCGCGCACGGATTGACCACCAATCGGGGGATCCCGGCCGGTCGAAACGCCGGGGTCGACCTGGTCCGCGGCGACCTGCTGTTCTTCCTCGACGACGATGCGAGATTGCCCGTCCCCTCCGTGCTGGCCGAGCTCGCGGAACTCTTCGGCGCCGACGCCGCGCTCGGCCTGGTGCAGCCGCGGGTGGTGGATCCGCAGGGCCGGCCGGCGCCGCGTCGCTGGACGCCGCGGCTGCGCGCCTCCGACCCCAGTCGCAGCAGCCCGGCCATGTCGGTCTGGGAGGGTGCGGTGGCGATGCGCCGGGAGGCGTTCGCGTACGCCGACGGCTGGCCGGCCCCGTTCTGGTATGCCCATGAGGGCATCGAACTGGCCTGGCGGGTCTGGGACGGTGGCTGGCACGTGCGCTACGACGGTGAGATCGAGGTCGAGCATCCCGCGATCATCCCGACCCGGCATCCGGAGTTCTACCGGTTCCAGGCCCGCAACCGGGTGTGGCTGGCGCGGCGGAACCTGCCCTTGCCGGTAGGACTGGTCTACGTCCTGGCCTGGGCGCTGGTCGGTGGTCTGCGGCTGCGCTCCCGGTCGGCGGTGCGCGAGACCGTACGGGGCTATTGGCTCGGACTGACCGAAGACTGCGGCACGCGGCGGCCGATGAGCTGGCGCACCATCTGGCGGATGACCCGGGCCGGTCACCCGCCAATCATCTAGTCGAACGAGACAATGATCAACTCGAACGAGACTGGGACGGTGGACCATGACGCATCGTGACTGGCAGGTCTGGGCGATCGGCCAGGTGGAGGCGGACGCGAATCGTACGTCGGACACCCACCTGCACGTGTTCCCGCTGCCGCCGGCGTGGGGGGTACGGCTCTACCTCAAGGATGAATCGGTCCATCCCACGGGCAGCCTGAAGCACCGGCTCGCGCGGTCGCTGGTGCTCTACGGGTTGTGCAACAACTGGATCCGGGAGGGAGGGACACTGGTCGAGGCGTCGTCGGGGTCGACAGCGGTCAGCGAGGCGTACTTCGCGCGTCTGCTGGGGCTGCCCTTCGTGGCGGTGATGCCGGACACCACCGTGCGAGAGAAATGCGACCTGATCGAGTTCTACGGTGGTCGTTGCCATCTGGTCGAGGATCCGGCGACGATCTACGCGGTGGCCGCTGGCCTGGCCGACGAGTGCGGTGGACACTACCTGGACCAGTTCACCTACGCCGAGCGGGCGACGGATTGGCGGGGGAACAACAACATCGCCGAGTCGATGTTCGCCCAACTCGCCCTCGAGCCCGATCCCGTACCGGCCTGGGTCGTGGTGGGAGCCGGTACCGGCGGGACGAGCGCGACCATCGGTCGCTATCTGCGCTATCAGCGGCACGCGACCCGGCTGTGCGTGGTGGACCCAGAGGGATCGGCGTTCTATCCGGCCTGGACCAGCGGCGACCTCGAGGTCACCGCGTGCGGATCGATGATCGAGGGGATCGGCCGGCCCCGGGTGGAACCGAGCTTCATCCCGGCGGTGGTGGACCGGATGATCGCCGTACCGGATCCGGCGTCGGTAGCGGCGATGCGCTGGTGCTCGGCCCTGCTGGACCGCAGGGTGGGCGGCTCGACCGGGACCAATCTCTGGGGTGCGGTGCAACTGATCGCCGAGATGGTCGCCGGCGGGGAGCGGGGGAGCGTAGCCACCTTGATCTGTGACGACGGGCGTCGCTACGCCCACACCTACGACGACGACACCTGGGTGGCGGCGAAGGGTTGGGAGCTCGGCCGGTACGCGGGCGCCCTGGATGAGTTCC
>JAKDLH010000172.1 GCA_030452945.1 Microlunatus sp.
AATGGGCGCAGTCAACGAGGTCACCGATGCGACGTTCGACGACGTCGTGCTGAAGTCGCAGAAGCCGGTCGTGGTCGACTACTGGGCCGACTGGTGCGGACCGTGCAAGCAGGTCGCGCCAATCCTGGAGGAGCTGGCGACGGCGTACGGGGACAAGGTGACCTTCGTGAAGATGGACACCAACACCAACCCGGTCACCCCGGCCAACAACCACGTCCTGGGTCTGCCGACCATCCAGGTGTACGAGCGTGGCGAGCTGGTCAAAGCGTTCAAGGGAGCGAAGCCGAAGTCGGTGCTGCTGAAGGCGATCGAGGAATACCTCTGAGCTGATCCCCCGGGTCGACGAGAAAGTTTGATCTCGCCGGTGCGATGGGGCGTAAATTCGGTCGACGTGGAACCTACTGTGCACCTCGACCTCCCCGCCCCGGCCTGGGTTCTCGGACTCGGAGTGGTGGGTCGCGACGACGTTGCCGCGGTCGGCGGCAAGGCCGCCAATCTCGGCGAGTTGATCCAAGCCGGATTGCCGGTGCCGCCCGGGTTCGTCGTCACCACGAGCGCCTACCGGGCGTCCGTGGACGCCAGTGGGCACCGCGACCGCATCCTCGCCGCCGCGACGCCGTCACCCAAGGACGACTTTGCCACCGCGGCCGCCACCGTCGGCGAACTGTTCGCCGCCATCGACCTGCCGGATGACATCGTCACCGCTGTCACCGACGCCTACTGCACACTCGGTTCGGGGGCCGTCGCGGTCCGGTCCTCAGCCACCGCCGAGGACCTGGCCGAGGCGAGCTTCGCCGGCCAACAGGACAGCTACCTCAACATCAGCGGAATCAAGCCCTTGCTGGAGGCCGTACGCCGCTGCTGGGCGTCGTTGTGGACCGAGCGAGCCCTCGCGTACCGGGCTCGGCAGGGCATCGACCCCGCTGACGTCAGCCTGGCTGTGGTCGTCCAGCAGTTGGTCGACGCGGACGCGTCCGGGGTGATGTTCACCGCCGACCCGGCGACCGGACAGCGCGACGTCGTCCTGATCAGCGCCGCCTGGGGTCTGGGCGAGGCGGTGGTCGGCGGGCTCGTCGACCCCGACCAGCTCACCCTCACCGGCCACGATCCGGTCGTCGCGTCTCGCCAGACCGCCGACAAAGCCGTGCAGACCATGCGAACCGCCACGGGAACCGCAGAGACTCCGGTGCCAACCGAGCGTCGGCGGACCGCGGTTCTCCACGACGAGAGCGCTCGTGCGCTGGCCCGGCTGGGCCGGCGGATCGAACGGCACTACCACGCACCCCAGGACATCGAATGGGTCTGGTTGGGCGACCCGACCACCGCCAGCGGTGAGCCGATGATCGTGCAATCGCGGCCGATCACCGCACTGCCGGAGCCGACCGGCCCGGTGCCGACGGCGTGGCCGGTGCCGGATCCGCGGGCATACTACTTCCGGGCCAGCATCATCGAGCAACTGCCGGACCCGCTGACTCCCCTGTTCGCCGAACTGATCAATCCTGCCGTCACCTCCTCCATCTCCGTGGTGATGGCGGAGGTCCTGGGTCGGGAGATCCTGCGGACCGGCGACGTCGGGCTGCCGACGATCAACGGTTACGCCTACTACGCCTACAGCCGCGAGGGCTTGATCCGACTGCTCAAGCTCACGCCGGCCGCGATGCGCAGGGCGTTCGGCAAGCACGGGATCAACCCGCGGCGGCGGTGGGAAACGACAGCGCGACCGATGTACCAGCGCGCTGTCGACGACTGGACCGCCCGGGACCTGACCTCGCTGGCGAGCCCCGACCTGCTCGTTGGCGTGGACGAGCTGGTCCTGGCGGCCGCCACCTACTACACCGCGGTCCAGACCATCATCCCGATCGCGGCCACCAACGAGATCGTGCTGAGCCGGTTCTATGACGCGTTCATCCGCCGCGACGGCGACCCCGCCGCCGCCGGTCTGCTGGTCGGTTTCGACAGCGAACCCATCCGAGCCGAACGCTCACTGTGGGATTTGGCGCGCTGGGTCGGGGAACACCATCCCGACCTGGCCGGCTGGCTGACCGCCACTCCGGCGGCGGACGTGGTCGAACGCCTGGGCTTGGGCGGCCGAGACCCGGGATCGGCCGGACGCTCCGCCGGCGGGCTCGACGGCTCCCCCAGGCTCGGCGGGGTCGACGATCTCGTCCAGCGGTTCGCCGATCACCTGGCCGACTACGGGCACACGGTGTACAACTTGGACTTCGCCAATCCGGTACCGGCCGACGACCCGGCCCCGTTGGTCGACACCGTACGTCTCTATTTGTCTGGGCAGGCTGGCGACCCGTATGCCCGACAGCGCAGCCTGCAGCACCAGCGCGATGCGGCCACCCTGGTCATTCGTCGACGCATCGACCCGGTGCGTCGGAACGTCTTCGACTCGCTGCTCCGCAAGGCGCAGTCGATCGCCCCGATCCGCGAGGACGCACTGGCCGACGTCGGACTGGCTTGGCCGCAGATGCGACGAATGCTCCGCGAACTCGGCCGGCGGCTGGTCGATGTGGGGTCCCTCGACCAGGGCGATGACGTGTATTGGTGTCGACGGGCCGAGATCGAGGCCACGCTGGACGAGCGCACCCAGCGGCCGATTGACCTGCGGTCGACGGTGGCGCAGCGCCGTACCACCTGGCGTGGCCAACGACGGGCCATCCCTCCGCAGCTGCTGCCGGTGGGCACGGTGATGGATCGACTCGGGGTGCTGATGCCGGCGACCACGGCCGACCAGACCGGTGACGTGCTGACCGGCATCGGCGCGAGCGCCGGTCGGGTCACCGGCCCTGCCCGGGTGCTGGACGATCCCACGGATTTCGCCCGCCTGCGACCAGGCGACATCCTGGTCGCGAGCATCACCACCCCGGCCTGGACGTCGTTGTTCGTGCGGGCCGGCGCGGTGGTCACCGACATCGGTGGCCCGCTCAGCCACAGCTCGATCGTCGCCCGCGAGTACGGGATCCCCGCAGTGCTCGGCACCGGAGTCGCCACCCGTCGGATCGTCAGCGGACAGCAGATCACCGTCGACGGGGACGCCGGAAAGGTCTACCTGACCGACCCCGGATCGGCGGTCCAGACCACCGAGCACCGCCGTCTCAACCGGTGGCTGATCACCGGCGGGTCAGTCACCGCGGCGGTGGTCGCTCTCGTGGCCGTCCGGCGCCGTCACACTCGTCGTCCCGCCTGAAGCCGCCGCGCTCCACCGCGACCAGAACCTCCTGATCAGTCCGGATCCGCGGTTGTCTCGGGCGTCGGTCCGACGATGCACTTCCCTCGCAGGCTCGTGGTCACCGGACTCGACACCTCCACGGTGCGCGATACGGTGCAGAGCCTCTGCTGGGAGGCGATAATCGCCCGCTCCAGCACCGCCTCGGCGGCCCGACCGGCTTCGGTGTCGGGAAACCGGATCGTGAAGTCGGTACCGAGATCGACCATCCGGCTGCCGTGCTGATCGCGGATCTTCACACCGGTGGCATCGACCCGGAACTCCTCCGGCGCGCTGCGCTTGCCCGTGATCAGATCAACGTCGACGGCGCTGCACCCCGCGATGGCCACCAGCAGCAACTCGACGGGGGTGAAGTCACTGTCCTCACCCGTGCCGACCGCCAACCTCGCCCCACGGGTGTTGCGGGCGAGGAACCGGCCCTTGCTGGTACGTTCCAGGCTGACCCGGCGAAGTCCGTCGTTCACGAGACCGGACCCGCCCCGTGCGCCGCGACCGACCGAGTCTCCCGACGGGCCGGCTCCGGTCCAGTGACCGGCTGGGGGATCAACTCAGTCAACCTGCTCCAGGCCGCACCCAGATCCGGCCGCCAGCGAGCGGTCGCCGACAAGTCCATCCGTAGCCGCGGACTCATCGGATGCGGGCGGACCACGGCGAATCCCACCTGCTGGAGGAAACCCACCGGCGGGAGGCAGGACGGGCCCTTGCCGTAACTGCCGACCGCGTCGATCGCTCGGACGTCTCGACGGACCATCAGCCCGGCAACCGACTGGATCATCTGCCGTCCCAGACCCCGACCCCGGTACGGCTCGACCACCCGGGTGGTGAGCAGGACGGCGGCGCTCGGGGTGAACGGAGTCGTCCCAAGCGCGCCGAGGCGGGGAACGAGCCGAGCCGGCGCCACGGTCGCATAGCCAAGCAGTTCGCGGCCGTCGGTGGCGATCACACCGCAGTAGCCCCACTGGCGCGTCATCGCCGTCGCCCACCTGTGCTTGGTCTCCGCCCGGTCGCCATGGTGATCAGCGGACATGAAGTCGTCGAGACTGCTCTCCCAGAAGACGCAGTCGGCGCACGGCTCCGGGATCAGATCCAGATCGGCCGGGATCATCGGGCGCAGGTGTCGGGGCACGGTCAACCCACCTTCTTCTCAGGCAGCGGCGCGTACGACTCAGCCAGCGGCGCGTACGACCAGGGGTCGGGTTCGCGGGGCCGGGCCAGTCCCGCCAGGAAGCCGAGCACGACGCTGCCGGCCAGAGCGGCCACCACCCACAACAACCAGCGGACCGGCCGCGGCAGCCGACGTCGCGGGACGACTTCGACCACGGTTTCGACCACGGTCGTCGGTTTGGTTTCCGCGCTCGCACGCATGTCCCCATCGTAACGGTCTCGCTGGGCGGTCAGAAGCACTCGGGTGCGCGACCGGGTCGGTCTCCCTGTGGTCACCGCCGGCATCTGCTTCGCCGATGAGGCACCCTTGGGGGGTGACCGACCGCGTACCTGCCGACCGCCGCCTGGCCGGAGGGGCGACCGAAGCGGGATCCGGCCGGCTGCGTCGCCGAGACACCCGCCTCGACAGCTACGTGGGCTCCTACGCCGCCCGGACCCACGGCATGACCGCGTCGGCCATCCGATCGCTGTTCGCGGTGGCCAACCGCCCCGAAGTCGTCTCGCTGGCCGGCGGGATGCCGAACATCTCCGATCTCCCCCTGGACGTGGTCGCGGCCTCGCTGCGCGACCTGGTCACCATCGACGGCCAGCGGGCGATGCAGTACGGGCCGGGACAGGGTGAGCCGGTGATGCGCGAGGCGATCTGCGAGGTGATGAAACTGGAGGAAATTTCCGCACACCCCGATGACGTCACGGTCACCGTCGGCTCCCAGCAAGGACTCGATCTGGTCACCCGACTGTTCTGCGATCCCGGTGACGTCGTGCTGTGCGAGGCACCGAGCTACGTCGGGGCCCTCGGGGTCTTCCGGGCCTACCAGTGCGAGGTTTCTCACGTCGCCATGGACACTCACGGACTCGACCCGACCGCGTTGTCGGCGGCGTTGTCCTCGCTCGAGCAAGCCGGCAAACGCGTCAAGTTCCTCTACACGATCCCCAACTTCCAGAACCCGGCCGGCGTCTCTCAAACCCTGCAGCGGCGGGCGGAGATCCTGGAGGTGGCCCGGCGGGCAGATCTGCTGGTGGTCGAAGACAACCCGTACGGTCTGCTCGGCTTCGACGACGACCCGCTGCCGGCGATCCGCTCGCTGGACGGCGAACGAGTCGTGTACCTGGGCTCGTTCTCCAAGACGTTCGCCCCGGGCTTCCGGGTCGGCTGGGTGCTCGCCCCGCACGCCGTTCGGGACAAGTTGGTGCTGGCTCAGGAGTCGGCGACGTTGTGTCCGCCCACGTTCTCCCAGTTCGCGGTGTCCAGCTATCTGCAGAATCACGACTGGCGCGGCCAGATCAAGGTGTTCCGGGAGATGTACCGGGAGCGTCGGGACGCGATGCTCAGCGGGCTGGCCGAGCACATGCCGGCGGGCACGTCCTGGACGGTGCCCGGAGGCGGGTTCTTCGTCTGGGTGACGCTGCCCCCGGGCTTGGACTCCCACGCCATGCTGCCCCGGGCCGTGACCGCTCGGGTGGCGTACGTGCCGGGAACCGCGTTCTACGCCGACGGGTTCGGCAGCCGGCACATGCGCTTGTCCTACTGCTTTCCGACCCCGGAGCGGATCATCGAGGGCACCCGCCGACTGGGCGAGGTGCTGCAGTACGAGGCCGGGGTGCTGCAGACCTTCGGCACCGACGTCGAGGCGGACACCGTGCGCGGCGATCGGCTCTATGAGGCGCCCGGAGCCAACCAGCGATGAGGCCAACCGCTGAGGATGATCCCACCCCCACCGTCGTCGTGTTGTCCGGTGGCCTGTCCCACGAACGGGACGTGTCCCTCCGTTCGGGTCGGCGGGTGAGCCTGGCGCTCCGGTCACGCGGGGTGGAGGTGGTCGAGTCCGACGTCGACTCCGGCCTCGTCGATCTGCTCGGCTCCCTACCCGACGCGGTCGTGTTTCCTGTGCTGCACGGCGAGGCCCGGGAGGACGGGGCGCAGCGGGAGGGGCTGGCCCGGCTGGGCGTACCGTTCGTGGGCTCGATCGGTTCGGCCTGCCGGGTGGCGTTCGACAAGTCGATCGCCACCACGGTCGTGGCTGAGTCCGGCATCGTCACCCCGAGCCAGGTCGCGCTGCCACACGAGGTCTTCCGCGAATTGGGGGCGAAGTCGCTGATGGCGGCGCTGGCCGACCAGATCGGCTTTCCGATGATGGTCAAGCCGTCCCGCAGCGGCTCAGCCCTGGGCGCCAGCAAAGTGTGCCTTCCCGAGGAGCTGCCGTCGGCGATGGTGGGCGCGTACGCGTACGGGCAGGTCGCGGTGATCGAGCAGTTCATCGCCGGCACCGAGGTGACGGTGACGGTGGCCGACCGCGGACCGGGTGCGGCCACGCTGCCGGCGGTCGAGATCCGGCCCGAGTCCGGGGTGTACGACTACACGGCGCGCTACACCGCGGGCGCGACCCGCTTCCTGTGTCCCGCCGAGATCGCGGCGGACGTGGCGCAGGCGTGTGCTTCGGTGGCGCGGACGGTGCACGACGTGCTGGGCCTGCGGGACATCTCCCGTACCGATCTGATCGTCGACACCGAGGGACGCCCGGTGTTCCTGGAGGCCAACGTGGCCCCCGGCATGACGGAGACGTCGGCCGTACCGCTGGCCATCGAGGCGGCCGGCTGGAGTCTGGGAAAGATGTGCACGGACCTGGTTCGGGTGGCCGCCCGGCGCGGTGGGCGGGTTGCGGTGGATCCGGTCCCGTGACTTTGGCACGGACGCAGTGACGACGGTGACCTTCCTGAAGCAGATCGGCATCGTGGTCTTGGGCTGTGTCCTGGCCGGGGCGATGACCGTGCTCGGCGTCTGGCAGTTGCGG
>JAKDLH010000173.1 GCA_030452945.1 Microlunatus sp.
TGCAAGGCGTAGCCGGCGCGTCGCCGCTTGCTCTCGGTGTCAGCGGAGGGGATGGGCAGATTGAAGGAGCAGGACGAGTGGTACGACGACTTGCCGGTCTTCTCCGGGCACTTGCTGAGCAGCTTCACCCGCTTGGCGTCGTACACGACCCGGCCGCCCTGGGTCCCGCGCGGCAGACCCGACTTCAGGTACGACGTGGTCCGCACCATCTTGTAGTCGTGGCTCTTGCCGCTCTTCTTGGCGAGTTGGCCGAGCAGTGTCGTGGTCTGTCGGCCGACACCCTTGGTCGAGCCACCCTTGCCGTCGGCGCGCCCCGGTGAGATCTCCTGCAGCAGCACCACACTCGCCCGACTGGTCACGATCTCGCCTGCCACGTCGTCGGCCCGATTCAGCCAACTGCGCTTGTCCTTGGTCGCCTTGACGGTCCGGACGTTGAAAGTGGCGACCCGCAAATCGGTCCCCCTTGCACTCCGCTTCGTCCCCAGGGTCTGCGGCAGCACGGCCTGCAGGCGCGGGTAGGCCTTCGTCGCCGACTTCGAGCCCTCCTTGTTCACCGCGAACAGACGGAAGTAGAGGTAGTTGGCGGACCCGAGCGGAGCCCCCGCACTCGCCGCCTGGCTCGCCGACATCGTCCAGGAGCGAGACTTGCCCGAGATGACGAAGGTCTTGGCGTGACGGCCCGACCGGGGCAACGACTTGCTGGTTTTGCTGAAGGCGGTCAGCCCCGTCTCCAGCAGGAAGTAGTCGGTGTGGGCGCCGGCGCTGGACCAACGGAACTTGACCTGCCCGGCATGCGCACCCGGCACCGCCGTCACCGATTTGATCGAGGAAGGCGTGCTCACCGCCTCGGCGGGAGGTGGAGCCGACAGCAGACCAAAGGCAAGAATCGAGCTGGCGGACAGGGCGACCAGGCGACGACGAAGCATGGAACTCCTCGGACACAGACCGAGTCGACAGCTGACTCGGTCTTACGGTGTTGCCCCCCGTTGCGCGTGATGCACAAGCTGAAGCGGCACACTAGCCGACCCGCCGCACGAGATACAAATGTTACTAAGGTGTTAGTAGTTACTCAGGTTCCTGCTGCGTCGTGACTTTACCGTGTTGACTAGGCAAAACTGCCCCTGGACATGGTCCGAAAAAAACGCTTGTGCTTCGCCGTTGGCCAGCTGACTATTCAGGCTGGTTACGACTGGGTCCGCCGATGCGGTAAGGCGTGTCCCACCCCTCGTACATCAGGTGCGCGATCATCCCGTCGGCGGCGTGCTCGAGATTGTGGCAGTGGTCCATCCAGATGCCGGGGTTGTTCGCCTCGAAGGCGATCTCGTAGCTCTCGTCGACATCGACGTTCAACGAGTCAACCCACCACGGGCTGCCGGTGGCGGCCACACCGTTGCGGCTCAGCACCACGACGTGGTGACCGTGCAGATGCATCGGATGCACCACCCCGCTGCGGTTCTCGATGTCCATGATCACCACCTCACCCTTGCGCACCACGTACATCGGCACGTGCGGATAAAGGTGGCCGTTGACCGTCCAGAACATGCCGGGTCGTCCCTTGACGAAGCCGGGTCGGCGACCGATCCGGTAGTCGAAGTGCCGGACGGCCCGCGCGGGCTCGAAGCCCAGAGCCGCCGGTGTGCCGTAGCTGAGCAGGTCAAGGACCGAGCTCGGTTGCGGCGGCACCGAAGCGCTGGGTCGGCCAGACCCCACCACGACCGCGGTGGCCCGGCTGAGCTGCACCCGGGCCGCCCCGCTCGCCGGCACCGCCACCTCCAAGTCGTAGCGACCACCAGCGGTCAGCAGCAGCCTCTGGCTCTCGATCATCGTCGGCTGGTGCACGTCGGTGCCGTCGATCGCTACCAACCGATAGGCACTGTCGGACCAGATCGGCATCGGCTGGTTGTCGGTGTTGATCACCCGGAGGCGCGCGGTCTCTCCCGGCCGCGCGGCGACTCTGAGCTCGCCGGTTCGACCGTTGACCGTCCGGGTCGACCCGTAGGTGTGGGCCACCGCCACGACGTCTGGACCTGAGGGTCGTTCGCCGCGGGGGTGGACCACGAGCGCGCCGAGCAGCCCGCCGCGTACGTGCGGGTCGGAGATCTGGTGCGAGTGGTACCAGTAGGTGCCGACCTGATCGGCGACGAACCGGTAGATGAACTCGGCCCCGACCGGCACCGCGTCCTGGGTGACTCCGGCCACCCCGTCCTCGGCGTTGGGGACGTCGAGACCATGCCAGTGCAGGGTGACCCCGTCGGACACCGACGCGTTGGTCAGCCGCACCTCGACTAACTGGCCCTGCACCGCGCTGATCGTCGGTCCGGGGGTGGAGCCGTTGAGGGTGAACCCGGCGATCTCCCGACCACCGACGTGCACACCGGCGCTGGCCGCGGTCAGGTCGACTCGGACGTCCGCCGGCCGGTTCGGATCGGTGACCAGGTCGGTGATCGGTGCCATCGTGTGCCCGGTGTGGCTGAGGGTCCCGTGGCCGGCGTGACCCGCCAGCGATGTCGACGGCTGCGGGCCGCCACCGTAGTCCGGGTAGCCCATGTCCATCACCGAGTACGCCGACGGCACCCTGCTGGACTGCCACATCCAGGTCAGCGGGACGACGATGACCAACGTGGCGAGCACCGGGACCCAGACCCGCGGCACCCGGCGGCCGCGGGACGAGGTCATCGGAGTGGACCGCTCAGCTGACCGGCACGGCGGCTGGCTCGGTCGAGGCGTCCTCGGCCGGGGCGCCAGTCGCCTTGGCTCGCATCCCGGCCATGATCGCGCTGCCGAACAACACCAGGGCGCCTGCACCGTGCAGGATTCCGAGCGCAGGCGCGCCGTCGGCGAGCAAACCCAGGGTGACCTGAACGGCCGTGGTGACCACCACGATCAGAGCCCACTTCACCGCGCCCGTGGTGCGCGCGAAGAAGGAGCTGATCAGCAGCAGCAACACGACGATCGGGATCACCATCTCCCCGAACATGCCGTGGATCATGTATCCGGCGACCCCGGTGAAGGAGACGTCGTCGGATTGCATCGCTGCGGCGTCGAGCGTCCCGCCTTGCTCGATCCAGGCCATCAGCCCGAACTGCGCGAAGGCGATCGCTGCCGCCTGCACCATCACCAAGCCGGCAACCACATACGCCAGCACCTTGTAGACCATTCTCATGGCCCCAACCCCCCTTTGATCTGGCCGCCATCCCACCGATAGCGCACCTATACATCATGAACCTGTGAACCCCGGTGCCGCACCTGTTTTGCGACATCGGTCGCTCTCCTGACGAACTTGAGGAGGCCCTCCGGCCATCGTCGGATACCTGGGTGAGAAACTTCCTCTGTCGAATCAGCAGTCGCATCGGGTGGCCGCCCGACATCGACTGGAAGGCCTTGTCTAAGCCGTGACCGCAGCGACTCCCGATCGTCGTGAGCCGATCCGCTCCCCGGCGTGGTTCGCGGCTGCGGTTGCTGCCGTGTTCGCTGTCGCCGTCGCGGTTCGTCTCGGCAGTCTGCTGAGGGGTGGTGGGCTGTACGGTCTCGGCAACTACGACGACGGCGTGCACTTCGCCGCGGCTGTCGGCTTGATCAACGGGTTGCTGCCGTACCGGGACTTCTTGCTGCTGCACCCGCCCGGGGTCGTGCTGGCCCTGGCGCCGTTCGCTTGGCTGTCCTGGGCGATCGGGGAGCCGGACGCCATGGCCGTGGCTCGTCTGTCTTGGATTCTGCTCGGCGGCGTGAACGCCGCGCTGTGCGCACTGGTCATCCGTCCGATCGGGCGACTGGCGGCGGTGTTCGCGGGTTTGGTCTACGCCCTGATGCTCGGTGCGGTTTACGTCGAGCACACCACCCTGCTGGAGCCCCCGGCCACCACGCTGCTGCTGTTGGCCCTGGTGATCACCAGACTCCTCGGATCGGATTCCGGCATCACCACCCGGCATTACGTGATCGCCGGTTTGCTGCTGGGTCTGTCGCCGGTGCTGAAGATCTGGGGCGTTCTCGCGGTGTTGGTCGTGGTCGGCGGCATCGTCGGACGACGCGGGCTACGATCCGGCCTGATGACTCTGGCGGCCGCCGTCGGCTCCTGCGCGGCCGTCTGCCTGCCCTTCTTCCTGGCGGCACCGGATCAGATGTGGCGGATGGTTGTGGTCGCCCAGCTGGGTCGCCGACGGGCGCCAGGCTCGCTCGTCCGCCGACTCGACGACATCACCGGGATCTCAAGGTGGTCCACCGGGGTGCCACAGTGGACGGCGTTGCTGGTGGTGGTCTTGGCGTTGCTGCTGGTGGCGTTTGTAATCTGCCTCATCCGCGCCGAGCTGCGCCTGGTCGCAGCGCTGCTGGTCAGCCACCTGGCCATCGTGCTCAGCACCCCGATGTGGTTTCTGCACTACGCCGGTTTGTCTGCGGCCCCGATCGCGCTGACCCTCGGTGGGGCCTTGGGAGCGGTAATGACTTGGACCCGCTCGATCCGGTGGCTGCCGGGCGTGCTGGCCACCGCCGCCATTCTGGCCACCTTGCTGCTCGCCTACCCGCTCACCATTCTCAGCCTCGGCAACAAGGCCTTTCCCGGGAAGACCCTGGCCGCGGCCATCGCCGATGAACCCGGCTGTGTCACCACCGACATGCCGATAACGCTGATCCAGATGGATCTCCTGCAACGAGACATCGACCGCGGCTGCCGCTTCGTAGTGGATCTGGGCGGCTACAGCTACTACGAAGTGGACAGCGACTACCACGAGGACTCGCGCCGCAAGAACAAGGACTGGCAGCAGATCGCGCTGGCCTACTACCGCTCCGGTAACGCGGCGATCGTCGTACGGTTCGACACCGACAGCGGGTTCAGCAAGAAGACGGCCCGTACGATCGCGAACTGGCCCGTGATCGCCGCGTCTGGCCAATACCAGATCCACCGGCCGGAACCGGCGACCAACTGAGCGACCCGGATGTGACGTACGGGCGCGATTGCCCGCAAACGTTGGGCCAGTGAGCCGACCCCGACCACGTACGCGTGCGATTGCCCGCAGACGTCAGATCAGCCAGCTCAGGTCAGGTTCGCGCCGAAGATCAGCCCGAGCAGGTAGGTGGCCGCCGCGGCTCCGTAGCCGATTGCGAGCTGGCGAATCGCACGCTTGAACGGTGAGGCGCCGGACAGCACCCCGACCACTGCCCCAGTTCCCAGCAAGGCCAGACCGACCAGTACCGCGGCGATGACGATGGCTGTCGCCCCGCTGGCACCGAACAGGTACGGCAGCACCGGGATCACGGCACCGGAGGCGAAGAAGCAGAAGCTCGACAGGGCCGCCGACCAGGCGTTGCCGACCGCCTCGTGCGGATCGACCCCAGCCGCCTCCGGAGCGTCCGCGTCCAGCACGAGTGTGCGCAGGACGTGCTGGGCGTGGCCGGTGGCCTCAGCCGGCGCCATGCCGCGGGCCTGGTAGACCAGGGCCAGCTCGTTGACGTCCAGGTCCAGGTGCGGCAGCGCGGTCTGGGAGTCGGGGTCGGGTCGCGTGGACCGCAGCAACTCGCGCTGGGAGCGCACCGAGACGTACTCCCCCGCCGCCATCGACAACGCCCCGGCCAGCAGTCCGGCCAGGCCGGTGAACAAAATGGTCTGGGTCGCCACGCCGGTGGCGCCGATGCCGAGCACCAGCGCGAGGTTGGACACCAGTCCGTCGTTGGCCCCGAACACCGCCGCCCGGAACGATCCGGACAGCTGTTCGCGTCCCCGGGCCGCCAGTCCGCGCAGCACCTCGCCGTGGATGCGCTCGTCGGCCGCCATTCGCTCGGTCGCGTCGGCGTCCCTGCCGTACGGCGTCCGTCCTTCCGCCCGCTGCATCAAAGCCAAGATGAACACCGTGCCGAGGCGGGCCGCCAGGAGCATCTGAAACTTGGTCCACAGACTCGTCCGTGGCGGCGGCTGGGCCGCCGGACCGAGCCGTCGCAGCCAGTACGATTCGTGGCGGCCCTCGGCGTCGGCGAGAGCGGCGAGGATCTGCTGCTCGGTGCCCTGCTTGCGTGCGGCGAGGGCGCGATAAACCGCTGCCTCGGCCCGCTCGTCGGCCAGGTACCGCCGCCAGCGGCGGATCTGACGACGGGTCGGCGTCGCTGCGGAGCTGGAAGGGGTCACCGCGCCATCATCGTGCGACGGTCAAGCCGGTGTCGCCCGCTGGTGGTCGGGTGACCGCGATGCCGGTAGCTGATGCTCGCCCCGCGCGGGTGAGATCGGTGTCTAACGTTGGTATTCGGGTATGGTCTGAACTTTTGACCCAGGCTCGGCCGGCTGGAGGCACTGCCAGCTCGTCGAAGATGTGGAATGAGATGCGGCGAATCTTCGGTATGACGATGGTGGCGGTCAGCCTGTCCGTCGTGGTGGCCTGTGGACGTATCCCACCGGCGGAGACCACGGCACCGGCGCCGTCGGGCAGCTCGACCCGGTCGACCCCGGCGAGCCCGTCGGTCACGACCAGCCCCCCGGCGACGTCGGCCAAGCCGGTCGAGCCACGCACCTCGCCGACGCCACAGCCGTCGCCCGAAGCGGTCGACTGCCGACAAGCCAAGTGCATCGCCCTGACCTACGACGACGGACCGGACCCGACCCTCACCCCCAAGTTGTTGTCCGCGTTGAACAAGCGCGACGCGAAGGCGACGTTTTTCGTGCTCGGGCAACTCGTACACGCTCATCCGGAGGTGGTGAAGCAGATTCAAGCCAGCGGCTCAGAGATCGGGAACCATTCGTGGGACCACTCCTCGCTGCCCCAGTTGAGCGACGCGGGAGTGAAAAGTCAGCTCAAGCGGACGAACGCCGCGATCGAGTCCGCGACCGGAGATCGTCCGCAGCTCGCCCGTCCGCCCTACGGGGCAAACACGAAGCGGACCGACCGGATTCATCGTCAGCAACGCTTGTCGGAGATCTTTTGGGACGTCGACACCCTGGACTGGAGATATGCCAACACCGACCGGCTCGTGCGGTACGTGCTCGCCAACGCCGGGCGCAACAAGATCATCCTGATGCACGATATTCACCAGTCAACGGTGGCGGCGGCACCCGCCATCATCAAGGGACTGCAAGCCAAGGGCTACACGCTGGCGACCGTCTCCGACATCTATCCCAAGCTGCGACCAGGCGGCCACTATCCCGAGTTCCAGGG